>DYKL01000033.1 GCA_020722645.1 Acetofilamentum sp.
GTTACTCTGCGAAAACTTTGCGGTTCTCTGCGTTTAAAATATTAACCGCTGAGAACCGCTGAGAAAACGCAAAATTCCGCAGAGTCAATAAAATAATTTAGGCGTTAAACCCAATAGTCATTATTGTTTAAAATAAAAAATTTAAACAGCTAATTCGGATTTGAAATCAGAATTCAATAATTAATTGATTAATAGTGTTTTCGGATTACAAATTATAATGTCCAAAACAGAGTGAATTATTGTAACAAATCTTTATTAGAGATAAATTTTGTGTGGCTTTTGCTCTCAAACAGTCATATTAGAAATATCTTGCTTGAACTAAAAGTTGATTATAAATACTAAATTAACAAAGTGCAATTAATTGTACAATGTAATTTTATCTACAAATTACTGTTAATGCAAACAAGTTGCTTTCAGCAGGATAATTGGGGTGGTGTTTTACTTCAAGTTCAGTTTTACGACCTTTTTAATATGATTTAACCATAGTTTTCAAATCACTAAAAAGGTTTCGGACAGTAATGATTGCAAATCCGAGAAAGCAAACTTATTTATTTAAAAATTACAAAAACGGTTTAGTAAAAAACAAAAAAATAAACGTTTTATATTCAACAAATTGAATATACAACAATACAAACTTTATAAACTTTCAAAATATTATGTTATCAGCAATTACACGTTCAGAAGATTTAAAAGCCATTGACGGCAAAACATTCGATTTAATAGTAATCGGGGGAGGAATCACAGGTGCAGGAATTGCACTTGATGCTGCAACAAGAGGATTATCTGTTGCTGTTTTCGAAAAACAGGACTTTGCTCAAGGAACAAGCAGTCGTTCTACAAAACTCGTTCACGGTGGGCTTCGCTATCTCGAACACTTAGAATTTGGCATTGTTCGGGCTGTCGGCAGAGAACGGAAAATTGTACATAATAATGCTATGCATATTGTTCTTCCCGAAAAAATGATATTGCCAATTATCGAAGGTGGTTCACTGGGAGAATTTACAACAAACATTGCCTTAAAACTTTATGATTTTCTTGCTGACGTAAAAAAGACAGAACAACGTAAAATGCTTACAAAAGAAGAAGTAATAAAAGCCGAACCTCTTTTGGAATCTGATTTTCTGAAAGGTGGAGCAATGTACTACGAATACAAAACAGATGATTCAAGACTAACAATTGAAATAGCAAAAAAAGCTGTTGAATATGGTGCGAAAATGTTTAATTATGCAGAAGTTGATGATTTTTTGTACGAACAGGACTTTAAAATAAACGGAGTAAAAGTTAAAGACAGATTAAACGAAAATGAAATTTCTGTTTTCGGCAAATACGTTGTTAATGCTACCGGAATTTGGGTTGATAAGATGAGGAAAAAAGACGACGAAAAAGCACCTCAGCGTTTGCATATTACAAAAGGAATTCATATTGTAGTTCCCAAAACAAAACTTCCGCTTAAACACTCTATTTATTTTGATACCGGCGATAACAGAATGGTTTTTGCAGTTCCCAGATTTGATGTTGTGTATATCGGCACAACTGATACGAATTACAGCGATAACTATGAAAATCCGACAATAGAAAAAGCTGATATTGAATATTTAATTAATGCTGTCAATACAATTTCTCCAAAAGCTAAATTGAAAATTGAAGATGTTCAATCAGCCTGGTCGGGTTTGCGTCCTTTAATTCAAGAAGAAGGTAAATCTCCTTCGGAATTATCCAGAAAAGATGAAATTTTTTATTCAGATTCAGGATTAATATCTATTGCAGGTGGCAAATTGACAGGTTACAGGTTAATGGCAAAAAAAATTATAGAAATTATCAGAAAAAGAATGAAAATTGAGTATAACCGTGAACTTTGCGATTGTAAAACAAGAACAATAAAGCTATCAGGCGGTGAATTTGACTTTGAATATTCTCTAATCAATTTGATTCAGTTTGCAGACCAAAAATACGATGAAGTTAAGCAACTCGGCATCAGCATAGGCGATTTTAAGAAATTGTTCTATCGTTACGGAAAAAATATTGACTTGGTTATTAATAAGGCTTTTGATTTTTATAACGAACTGAAAAATTACAGATTAGCATGGATTTATGCAGAAGTTTTTTATACAGTAAATTACGAAGCAGTGTCCAAAATATCTGATTTCTTTATCAGGCGAACAGGTATGATTCATTTTTTTATACATGATATTGCTCCAATGATTCAAGATGTAGCCGATTATATGCAAAAATTATTTAACTGGACTTCTGAATTTAAGGAACAGGAAATTGAAAAATTTAAACAAGAATTAGAAAAAGCTTCAAATTTTGATATTTAATCATTATTTTTGCAAAAATTTAATTTTCAAAAAAATGAACAATTTAAGAAACCAAAGATTATCCAAGCAAATACAAAAAGATTTATCGGAAATTATTGATAAAATTGCAAGAGACAACTATCGCGGAACAATGATAAGTATTACGGAAGTTCGACTTACTAACGATTTATCATTGGCAAGAATTTTTATGAGCATTTTTCCGAATGACAAACAAAAAGAAATTGTTGATGAGATAGAACTTATGAATAAACAAATACGATTTGAACTCGGAAACCGCATAAAAAATCAGGTTCGCAAAATACCGGAACTCCGCTTCAGTCTTGACACTACATTAGATGAACTTCAAAAAATTGATAAATTACTAAATGAGTAATTGAGTTGATAGTTATCGAGTTGAAAAGAAATAGAATCCGAAAACAGGATATAATAGACAACTCAATAAACTGTACAGACGTTGCATGCAACGTCTCTAAAAACTTGATAACCGAATTATGAAATACGACCCAATAAAACGCAGTCTCGGAAAGGTCTTTAATAAAAAGCCTTTTCTCAGGAAATTTTTTTACAGATTATTAGATTTATTGTTGTTAAGAGCGTGGTATATAAAAAAATCGCTTAAAATATGGAAAAAAGAAGCTCCCGCAGAGGCTAAAATTCTTGATGCAGGTTCCGGTTTTGGACAATATTCTTATTTTATGTCAAGACTTGAAAAAAAATTCAATATTCTGGGCGTTGAAGTCAAAGAAGAACAAATTGAAGATTGTAACAATTTTTTCTCTAAAATAAAAAGAAACGACAGAGTGAAATTTGAATTTAGTGATTTAACAGCTTTTAAAAAAGACAAAGAATATGATTTGATTCTTTCGGTAGATGTAATGGAGCATATAGAAGACGACTTAAAAGTTTTTGAAAATTTTTATGCCTCATTAAAAGACGACGGCACACTCTTAATTTCAACACCTTCTGATTTAGCCGAAGACCACGACCATGATGACCATGAGCATACAGAAGGAGAAAAACATTTTTTTGTTGATGAACACGTAAGAGATGGTTATAATCCGGCAGATATTAAACAAAAACTTGAAAAAGCAGGTTTCAAAAATCTTTCTGTGAAATACACATACGGAAAACCCGGCGGCATTGCTTGGTTACTGACAATGAAAATTCCTATAATAGTGTTAAACTTTTCTCAGATTTTCTTTATACTTTTGCCTTTTTATTACATAATTGTTTATCCTTTTGCTTTTTTGTTAAACTGGATAGACACATTATCTGAACACAAAAAAGGAGGCGGATTACTTGTAAAAGCTAAAAAGAACTGAAATGCAAATAGACTTTAAAAGCATAAAATTTAAAATATTCAATTCCTACATTATTTCAACTGTCAGTATAACATTGGTTTTACTTACTTTTGGACTTTTTGCTTTATTCTTTTTCAATACAAAACAGTTATCTAACAGTGCAAAAGAAAACATCATAATTTCAGTAATTCTGAAACCCGACGCAGAACAAGGACAGGTTGATGAATTAGTTAAAAACATTGCAATAGCAGACTATACAAAAGACATAAAGCTAATTACACCCGACGAAGCTCTCGAAGATTTAAAGATGACGTTGGGAGATGATATTGCTGACGTACTTGAACACAACCCGCTCCCGACAACAATAAACATAAACCCTAAAGTTGATTACTCGAACACAGACAGTTTGCAGCTAATTAAAAGCAGATTGCTTATAAACACAACCGTTGATGATGTTTTTTACAACCGTTCTATGGTTTATCAATTAGACAAAAACGTAAAGAACATTAGCTTTGTATTGTTAGTACTAGATTTTTTTCTGATTCTTATGGCAATTACTCTTATTAGTAATACAATCAGACTTATGATTCACTCTAAAAGATTTGAAATCAAGACAATGCAGTTGGTTGGTGCAACAAAAATGTTTATTTTGAAACCTTTTATTATAAAAAGTTTTCTACACGGTCTTTTAAGTTCTTTACTTTCTATTGCAATTATAATTGCAGCAGTTTTAATTTATCAGAATAAAGCTGAAAGTATTATAAAAGTAAGTTATCTGGAAGCAGTTTTCGGACTAATTTTGTTAGCCGGACTTATTATAACTTTTTTAGCAACTTATTTTTCAGTAAATTCATATTTAAAATCAAAAACAGAAGAGCTTTATTAGTTTGTAAAGTTGATAGTTATAAAGTTGAAAGTAGCTTTTTAACTTTATAAACTTTATAACATTTAGACACTTTCAGGGCAGGCTTTACAAACTTTATGAACTTTAAAGACCCTTACAGGGCAGGCTTTATAAACTTTATGAACTTTATAACTTTATGAACTTATATTCAATCGAAACAGGCAAATTCAAATTAGACGGTGGAGCAATGTTTGGCGTTATTCCGAAAGTCTTGTGGCAGAAAATGTATCCGGCTGACGAAAACAATCAATGTACGTGGACAATGAGATGTTTACTTGTAGATAATGGTTCACAAAAAATCCTTATAGACTCCGGAATTGGTGATAAACAGGACGAAAAATTCCACAAAAACTTCGGGCTTTTCGGCGATGTTACTTTATTAGAGTCATTGAAAAAAGTTGGATTTGAACCAAAAGACATTACTGACATTGTTCACACACATCTGCATTTTGACCATTGCGGAGGCACAATTAAATATAACGAAAACGGAAATCTTGTCCCTACATTTCCAAATGCAAATATTTGGATTGGGAAAGAACATTGGAACGAAGCAATGAATCCAAATATGCGAGAAAGAGCATCTTTTCTGAAAGAAAACCTGCTACCGATAAAAGAAAGCGGCAAACTCATATTTATTGAAGAAGAATGTGAACTTTTTCCGAATTTTTTCGTAAAATTCTTTCATGGTCATACCATTGGGCAAGTAATACCTTTTATAAATTACGAAGGCAGATGGCTTGTGTATGGTGGTGATTTATTCCCTTCTTATGCCCACGTTTATGAACCTTACATTATGGGTTATGACATGAATGCCCGTCAAACTTTGGCTGACAAAGAAAGATTTTTTGAAGAAGCTCACAAATTAAATTACACTTTATTTTTTGAACACGATGTTTACAACGAATGTGGTTCGATAATTAAAACCGATAAAGGAACAAAAATTAAAGAAACTTTCACATTAGAACAATTTTTGAAAGCATAATATGGATTTAAAATCCTTGATTAGTAAAGGAATAGACTCAAATATTGATTTATTGTCATTAATAGAAATAATTGTAGATTTCAAGAATGAAGGCGGAACTCAAAGTGCGGTGGTAGAAATTTTGAACACTTTAAGAGATGAATATATTTCGTTAAAACTATAAAAAAAAGAAAATATAATACTTGATTTACTCGACTTTGTAGTAGGTTGGTGTAATGAAAGCCTAAAAATATGGTAAATAATATGGAATTAGTTTTTGCAACAAATAACAAACATAAAATAAGCGAAATTACAGCAATTTTGCCAAAGGGATTTATTTTAAAATCATTGTCTGATATTGGTTTTTCAGGTGATATTCCGGAAACAAATCCGACTATCAAAGAAAACGCTTCTCAAAAGTCGCATTTTATATACGATAGATACAAAACAAACGTATTAGCAGAAGATACCGGTTTGGAAATAGAAGCTCTTAATGGTGCTCCCGGAGTTTATTCTGCTCGCTATGCCGGCGAACATTGCTCGTTTGAAGATAATGTAAAAAAAGTTCTCTCTGAAATGGAAGGAAAAACAAATCGCAATGCCAGATTTATAACGATAATCAGCTTAATTTTATTTGACAATGAATATTTTTTTCAAGGTATAGTTAATGGAAAAATAATTGACAAAAAAATTGGAGGTGGCGGTTTTGGTTACGACCCGATTTTTATTCCGAACAGATACAATGAAACTTATGCTCAAATGTCAACTGAATTAAAAAATAAAATAAGTCACAGGGCTTTAGCAACCCAAAAGTTGATAGAATTTTTAAAAAGTAGAACAATTTAGCTATTAGATTCAACCAATAGATGCAAATTTTTTTTGCATTTTAATAAATTACTTCTTATCTTTGAATTGTTTAAAAAAAATTTTTATACTGAACCCATCTTTGTAAAAAACGAAATATATGAAAATACTAAATCCATTATATGATTGGGCGTTCAAATATTTGTTAGACAACAACGATTTGGCGAAAAAATTTCTATCAGCCATTCTCAAACAAAATGTAACACACCTCGAAACACGCAACATCGAATTGCCCTTGCTCAAAGAAGGCAACCCTTTTTACACCCGCTTCGATTTCAAAGCTATTATCGAAACCAACGGCAAAACCGAAGAGGTGTTAATAGAACTGCAAAAATACCGTAGCACCGACCCTGTAAGTCGTTTTCGCACATACTTGGGCGAAAGCTACATGAAAGAAGAAACTTACAAAGATGCAGACGGAAATTCCCATTCATCAACGCTACCGCTGATTGCCGTTTACATTTTGGGCTATTGCCCTGCGGAATTTACAGTTCCATACGTAATTATACGCAATAAAATATACAACGGTTTAAATGAAACCGAATTAGCCATTGAAAGCCCAATGGTAAAACAATTAACGCACAATGCTTATTTTTTAATAACCACTCCGCCCAAAGATTACGAGTGGCATGGCTCGCGACAAGAAGCAATTATTCGCCTTTTCCGACAAAAATTGAGAAATGAAGAACGTAACACCATTTACGAACTCGAAAAAACACCCGAAGATGAAGTAGCCCGTGAATTAGCTAATTATTTAAACCTTGGAACGCAAGAAGAAGTCATTATTAAACAACTACGTGCCGAAGAAGAATACTACGAAAAAATTGGCGAATTAGAAATAGCTCTCAACCAAACTCAACAAGAAAAAGAAGAAGCTCTGCAACGTGAAGCAGAAGCCCAAAAACAAGCAGTAGAAGCCCAAAAACAAGCAGTAGAAGCCCAAAAACAAGCAGTAGAAGCCCAAAAACAAGCAGTAGAAGCCCAAAAAGAAAAAGCGGAAGCTATGTGGAAATTAGCCAAACGAATGAAAAAATACGGTGAATCTATTGAGAAAATCAAAAAAGAAACCGGCTTATCAAAAGAAGAAATCGAAAAAATGTAAGATAACTGCATAACGACATTACAAAAAACGGAATTTAACTACTTCGGGTACTGTTTTTTTATAATTAAGAGTTCATAAAGTTATAAAGTAAATAACTAATTATCTTTATATAAAGCATTAATAACTATGTTATTTCGTAACAATTCTTAAGTCTCATAATGTTTTATACTACTTATATTAATTCAACCAATAAATGCCAGGAATTTACATACATATACCTTTTTGTAAATCGAAATGCCGATATTGCAATTTTTTTTCGAGAGTTACTAATAATCAACAAGTTATTGATAACTATGTAAACTCATTAATTAAAGAAATACAATTACAAAAAAATTTCCTTGATACAAAAAAAATAGATACTGTTTATTTTGGTGGCGGCACTCCTACTCTATTGAATATCAAACAAATATCTCAAATATTAACATCTATTTTCCAAATATTTGAACTCAACCCAAACTACGAAATTACACTTGAATCAAATCCGGAAAACATAACAAAAGATTATCTTGCTGATTTAAAGAAGTTTACAACTGTAAACAGAATCAGTATCGGTATTCAATCATTTTCGGACGATAATTTAAAATTTCTGGGAAGAAATCACAATTCCAAAACTGCAATAGAAGCCGTAAAAAATGCACAAAATTGCGGTTACGAAAACATCACCGGAGATTTAATTTTCGGACTGCCGGAACAATCAACCGAACAATGGCGAAAAGATTTAAACACTTTTTTTGACTTACAAATCCCACATTTATCGGCATATAGCCTTACTATTGAAGAAAATACCGTACTTGGTTTGTGGAAAAAGAAAAAAAGAATCAAAGAAATTGACGATGAAATTAGTCTTAAAATGTACGAAACGCTTATAAACACAGCCGAAAAAAACAATTTTTTACATTACGAAATTTCAAATTTTGCAAAAGAAGGTTTTATTGCAAAACATAATTTTTCATACTGGACAGGCGAAAAATACATTGGAATTGGTGCTTCAGCTCATTCTTTCAATGGCGATGAACGTTTCTGGAATATAGCAAATATTGATGAATATATTAATGGTGTTCAAAAAGGAATTATACCGGCAGAAAAAGAAATTTTGACTAAAAAAGACAAATACAATGAATTTATTTTGACTGGATTAAGGACATATTTGGGAATTAATACAACAAAATTAATAGATGAATATAATGAATATTTTTTAAAGAAAAATAAGCTTATAAAAAAATATATTGACAATGAAATTTTGGAGTATTTTCAAAATTTTCTTATTCTGACCCGAAAGGGTAAATATATATCAGATTCTATTTTTGTTGAATTATTTGCTGAATAACTTTTAAAAACTTTTTCTATATTTGCAAAAAGAAATCAAATGATTACAACATTCAAATTAAATACAAACGAAATTGATCTTGATTTTTTAGAAGCTATACGAAAAATTTTCAAAAATCAAGAGATTGAAATGACAATTAAAAAAATATCTCACAGTTATTCACAAAAGATACTTGATGCAAAAGAAAATGTCGAAGTAAAAGAGAAAACAGTTACATATACAGTATCTGAATTCGAAGAAATTGCAAAAAAATTAGAAGAAAAATGAACTTAATTTCATTTGAAAAATCTGCTCATCAAGACTATATTGAATGGGCAACAAACGATAAGAAAATTTTTTAAAAAATTAATAGCTTAATTAAAGACATTTTAAGAAATCCGACTGACGGAGAAGGGAAACCAGAAGCATTAAAGCACGAATTGACTGATTACTGGTCAAGAAGAATATCAGATAAAGACAGATTAGTATATAAAATTGATGGAGATACATTATTAATCATTCAATGCAAAGGACATTATTTAAATAAATAAGTATGGAAATAAAAGTAAACCACGTACTTACAACCGAAGAGGCAAAAAAAAGAATATTAAAATTAGCCGACGAACTTAAAAAAGACTATGGCAGTCAAATAAGTAATTACTCAGAAGAATGGAACGGTAACTCGGCTGAAATTTCTTTTAAAGCAATAGGAATGAGGATAAAAGGTAATCTCGGCATATTTAAAGAAAATGTTGTAATGGACGGAAAACTTCCTCTGGCAGCATTGCCCTTCAGAGGACAGATAGAAAGAATAATAAGAGAGAAATTAGTCGAACTTCTCTCTTAAAGTTTGAATTCTAATCATAAGATAATCTGATTTTCTGTTCGGGTAAAAGAATTTTGATAATTTCTTTCCATTCATCAGATTTCCAAGTTCCTAATTTTTCGTGAATTAACAAATATTTTTCAGGAACCGGGTGAGTACCTATAACAACCGGTATGTTATATTGTGTCTCAATAAATCTTTAAAATAACTGATATTGTTACAAGGATGGAATCCAACCACCATTCCGGTTGCAAAATGGATAACTTCCACTCCGTTTTTTATCATTTCAGCGGGAGCGTATTAAATGTTTCCACCCGGACAACCACCACATGAGGTGTAACCAACTAATTCCAAATCGGTATATTCATCATACACACTAAAACCGCCTACTTTTTCTTTCATCGAACGAAAACATTTTCCGCCGGCATAACTTCTGTATCTATCACATATAATTATGCCAATTTTTTTTTGTTTTCTTCATTTTTTTTAAAAATAAATATTTTATTTTTAAAGCCAGAATTAATCGCTATCCTTTTTCACTAATTGTTTCCAATAATTTTCTGTTCAAAATTTTTATCTTTTTGCTATCCAACTCAATAATTTTATCTACATGAAATTCGTTTAATGTTTTACAAACACTTTCTCTTGAAGTGTCAGTCAAATTTGCAAATTCTTCACGAGTTAACGGTAAAATAAATTCATCATTATTATAAATATCGTTAGAAAAAAATAAAATCGCTTCAGCGACTCTACCTTTGATTTGTTTTTGAGTTCTATTAACGCATTGTTTAAAAGTTTTTAATTCATTTTGACATAAATCTACTACTATTTCGTAAGCAAATTTACCGTTATTGTAAATAAAATTTTTAAATGTTTCAATATCAATAAAACAAACTGATGTTGGCTCAAGTGCAGTAGCAGAATACTGATTTATCTTTTCGTGTATAGTTGTTGGTATTCCTAAGTATTTAGGTGATTTGGTAATTTTTATAATTTGCTCTCTATGAGGTCCTTGTATATGTAATTTAACTAAACCTCTTTTAATGTAGATTATATTTGAAGACAATGCTCCCTGCTTAAATATTACTTCTCCCGGCTTAAAATCTACTGATGCACATTGGTTTTGAAGATGCGTCAATTCGTCTTCGCTAAGATATTGAGCAGCAACCGATTTTATATTACAATCCAAACATTTATTAATTTTCATATCTTAATTTTTATGCAAATTTAAAATAAATGTGAAATATCTTACATTTTTACCTGCATTATTTAACGCCGTTTAATTTGATTATTTTATATTAAGCAATTTTATTTGCAAATAATTAATTAAAAAAAATTTTAACTAAAAAAAACACAGATTATGGCAAACAAAAAATTTTGTTTAGGTTTATTCACCGGAAGTGTCGATAAATTGACAGCAGCCGGTGTTGTATTGAGCGGGGCAGCCGCTATGGATATGGATGTAGATATTTATGTATTACTTCAAGGAGCAAGAGCTTTCAAAAAAGAAATCGGAGATGATGCTTCTAAATTAAATATGTCTGAAAATGCAGAAATGAAAGCTGAATTTATGGAATCTCTTAAAAAATTAAAAGTAAAAACATGGTTGGAGTTTTTCCGCGAAGCAAAAGAAATAACAAATGTTAAAATCCACATGTGCGGTTTAGCAGGAAAAGTATGGGGTGGTAATGTTCTTGAAGATTTTGTTGACATAGTTGATGATATTGTTGGAATTGGATCATATATTAATTCGGCAGCAGAAGCAGATGTTAGCCTTTTTATTTAAAGAAAAATTATTTATTAAAACATTAAAATTTTATTAAAAATGACACCTGAAGAATTAAAAAATTTAAAAGTGGACAAGACCGTTGATGCAAGAGGAACATCATGTCCAGGACCATTATTAGCAGCCAAAAAAGCAATAGGTGAAATAAAAGACAGTCAAATACTTGAAGTACTTTCGGCAGATGAAGGAACAAAAAAAGATATTCCCAAATGGGCTGAAAAGAAAAATTACAAATACTTAGGAACAATTGAAGAAAGTGGATATTTCAGAATTTTTGTTAAAAAGTAAAAAATGACCGTAGTAAATCAAAATTTACCAAAGATTTTGGTCTTCTCAACAGAAAAGATCTCAGATCCGGCAATAGACATGGCGGGGTTGCTCAAGCTGCATTACCCGCCAAAGGTCTATACAATTGTCGTCCCGTGTTCAAGTGCCATAAAACCCAAATGGATTTTGAAAGCATTTGAAGATGGATTTGATGGAGTATTTATAGCAGCAGATGGAACAGATTGTCCTTATGGTGAAAGTTGTGTAGAAAAAACATCTGCATTAGTACAAAACACACAAGATAAAATGAAAACCAAAGGTATAGAGCCTGCAAAATTACGAATGGCTGCAATTTGCTCTGTTTGTAGTGAAGCTTTTGTCAAACAAATGAAAACTTTTACGGAGTATCTTGTTAATCAACAATAAAATAAAAAAAGATGCCAGAAAATAATAAAACAATAGAATATGATGCTCTAATAATAGGAGGAGGAATTGCCGGTGGCGAAGCTGCTCTGAATTTAGCTAATGTGGGCTACAAAGTTCTTATTGTTGAAAAAGACTTGAGCATTGGAGGAAAAATGATTCTTTTGAGCAAAGTTTTTCCCACTTTGGATTGTTCTGCCTGTATTACCACACCAAAGGTTTCTGAAATAATGAGACATCCTAATATTACGGTATTTACAAGCACTCAAGCCTCAAATATTATCAAAAAAGATGACGGAACTTTTGAAGCAACAATAACTAAACAACCAAGATATGTTATTGCAGAAGATTGTACCGGCTGCCAACTTTGTGAACAAGCTTGCCCTGTGAGCGTTGATGATCAGTTTCAATACAATTTAGTTGGAAGAAAAGCTGCATATATTCCATTTAGTATTGCCAGTCCCAGAATTGCAGCTATTGACATAGCAAACTGTACCTTATGTGGCGCTTGTGAACGAGCTTGCCCTACAAAATGTATTGACTTCACTCAAACAGTTGAAACTTATTCATTAAAAGCTAAAACAGTAATTATAGCTACCGGATTTCAATTATTTGACCCAACATTAATACCAAGATACGGTTATGGAAAGTTCAAAAATGTTATTACTGCAATGCAAATGGAACGTCAGCTCGCTCCCACTCGACCGTTTAACACAATTTTACGACCCTCAGACGGCAAAATGCCCGATAATATTGCATATATTTTATGCACCGGATCGAGAGACAAAACCGTTGGAAACCCAATATGTTCGCAAGTTTGCTGTATGTATTCTACAAAACAAGCACAATTATTAATGGGAGCATTGCCAATGGCAGACATTACACTTTACTACTTAAATATTAGAGCTTTTGGAAAAGGATTTAATGAATTTTATGCACAAGCTCAAGCTATGGGAGTACAATTTACAAAAGGGAAAGTTGCTAAAATTACAGAAAAGGAAAATGGAAATTTATTACTCAGATATGAAGACATAAATGGCGGTGGTGTTGTAAAAGAAACCGAACATGATATGGTTGTATTATCAGTTGGTATTTTACCAAATCAAGGAATAGCTGAATTATTCTCAAATGATGAACTCGTACTTGATCCATATAATTATATCGGACAATCAGATTTTTTGGCAAGTCCTGCTCAAACCTCAATTAAAGGAGTTTTTGTTGCCGGTGTAGCTTCGGGACCGATGGATATTCCGGATTCAATTTTATCTGCGGGTTCAGCATCAAGTGATGCGGCAAATTATATCAGACATTTGAATAAAAAAACAGTATCAGTATAAATATAAGTTAATAATAAAATTATTAACA
Organism: Acetofilamentum sp.; assembly: GCA_020722645.1. Classification (GTDB taxonomy): domain Bacteria; phylum Bacteroidota; class Bacteroidia; order Bacteroidales; family JAFGUD01; genus JAFGUD01. The sequence goes on from DYKL01000033.1 coordinate 13,424, forward strand.
AAAGAAAAAATTACAACAATGAAACACAAAATAGGCGTTTATATTTGTCATTGCGGAGGTAATATTTCCGATTATGTGGACGTAAAGCGTGTTGCCGAAGAAATGGCAAAAATAGAGGGTGTAGAAATTTCTGTTGATACAATATTTGCTTGTGCCGATTCCAGCCAAAAACAAATAGCAAATGATATAAAAGAAAAAGGAATAGACGGAATCGTTGTTGCTTCATGTTCTCCCAAATTACATTATCCAACTTTTAGCTCAGTTGCCGAACATGCAGGCTTGAATAAATATAACTACGTTCATGCAAATATCCGAGAACAATGTTCTTGGGCACATTCAGACAATAAGCCAAAAGCAACAGAAAAAGCAATTCAAATTGTTAAAGCCGCCATAGCAAGAGTAAAAGAATCGGAAGCACTTGAAACAATAGAAGTAGATTCTCAAAAAATTATTGCAGTTATTGGGGCAGGAGTTGCAGGAATGCGAGCTGCCGATGAACTTGCAGATCTTGGTATTAAAGTTTATTTAATTGAAAGAGAATTTTTTGTTGGGGGTAGAATTGCTCAACTTGATTATTTGTGCTCTACAACTGAAACAGGAAAAGAACTCGTTACTCGTTTGTACGAAAAAATAATGGATAATCCAAATATTACTTTATTTACAGGTGCAGAAGTTATAGAAAAGAAAGGAAGTATAGGAAATTTTAATTTAAAAGTCAAAATTACTCCTAGATATATAAAAAATAAATGTAAAAAAGACGAACTTTTAAAAGCAATAGAGGTTTGTCCGGTTGAAGTTCTTGATGAATTTAATTTTGGAATAACAAAAAGAAAAGCAATTTACAAAAACTTTCCGAGTGAATATCCTCAAATACCAACAATTGACTCAAAAAACTGCACAAGATGCGGTGAATGCGAAAAAGTATGTTCATCAATAGATTTTTCTCAAAAAGAAGAAGTTTTAGATTTATCTGTGGGTTCTATTCTTGTTGCCACAGGTTTTGATCCATATACTCCAAAAGAAAACGAATTTGGTTGGGGAATCGATAATGTTGTTACATTACCTCAATTCAGGCGAATAATAAATATGTGTGATGATAAACTTGTTTATAATGGTAAAAAAATAAAACACATTGCCTATATTTATTGTGTGGGAAGCAGACAAGTTGACGGTGAAAACAAATATTGTTCACGTTATTGTTGCACAGCTACTCTTTATACTTCAATTCTTACAAAAAACAAATACAAAGACGTCCAAAGTTATCATTTTACAAGAGGAATTAGAACTTATGGAAAACAAGAAATTGTTTATGATAAATCATCAAGACAAGGAGACATTTTCTTACAATCTTATGAAGATGAGCCACCTATGATTGAACAAAAAAAAGGAAAAACCATCGTAAAGATTAATGACATACTTACCAATAAAATGGAATTGGAAGTAGAAGCCGATTTGGTTGTTCTGGTAACAGGAATTGAACCGCGAAAAGACACTAATATTTCAGAAGTTTTAAAAATTCCAAAAGGAAGAGACAAATTCTACAATGAAATTCACATGAAATTACGTCCGGTTGAGACCGTAATTGATGGAGTAACAATTGCCGGAGCATGTCAAGGACCAAAAAACATCATGGAATCTATGAACTCAGCATTATCAGCAGCAGCAAAATCATATTCAATAGTAAATAAAGGCAAATTGAATTTACCTCCAATTATTGCAGTTGTAAATAAAGAAACTTGCACATGGTGTAATAAATGTCTTGATGCTTGTCCTTATGATGCCATCTCAAAAATTTCCGAAAATGGAAAAGATATTGCCTTTGTAAATGAATCTGTTTGTAAAGGCTGTGGAATGTGTTTGCCGGTTTGTGAAAGCGACTCTTTAGAACTATTAGGTTACACAAATCACGAAATTGAAAATATGATAAAAGCATTGGTTGATTAAAATTTAAAAATTATGGAAGCAAAAAAAGGAGAAACTTATAAAGTTTTGAAAGAAAAAATGACAATAAGTCAAGAGATTAAGGACAATCTGAAAACTTTCACACAAATAAAAAAATCGATTTTAAATGCCTTGAAAGAAAGGAGAATGACTGTTCCGGAACTCTCCAAAGCAATTGATATGAGTACAGATAGGACAATGTACTATCTGATGACTTTATTAAAATACGGTTTTGTTGTAGTTGACGAAATCGACGATATGGATGAGTATTTTTACTATAAATTGAAAAACAATGGCTAAAATAGACCCAAATTTCAAAGACGAAATAAAAAAATATGGCGCTTTTGATTTTAGCGCTTGTTACAACTGTGGTAATTGTACCGCAGTATGTTCATTATCAACCGAAGAAGACTCTTTTCCTCGACAAATGGTAAGATACAGCATGCTTGGTTTACAAGATGAAATTAAAACATCCTTAAAACCTTGGCTTTGCTATTATTGTGGCGAATGTAGTGTAAGTTGTCCCCGACAAGCATTTCCGGGCGAATTAATGATGTCGCTCAGAAGATGGTTGACTTCGAAGTATGATTGGACAGGTTTATCAGGTTTATTATATAAATCTCTTGGAGCAATGATATTTGCATTTATTTTTTTAACTGCTGTTGTTGTAGGATTTGCTTATTATGAGAATTTTGAAGTTGATAAAATAATGAAATATGGTCATTATTTTGAAATGTTTGCTATTGCCGGAGTTTTTGCAATTATTCTTTTACCAAATATAATAAGAATGTGGTATTTTACTATTGTAAAAACAAAAACCAAAGTAAAGATAGGAATGTATTTTACCAAAATTTGGGACTTATTAGTTCACATGTTTACTCAAAAACGTGCAAAAGATTGTGAAAACAACAATTTCCGTTGGTTAGAACACATGGTTTTGGTATTCTCGTATCTTTTATTATTGTTTACAACTGTATTTTTAGATTGGTTTGATGCAGAAAATATTTTCGTTATTGTTTTGGGATATATTGAAAGTTTATTTATTTTCATCATCACGGTTGATTTTGTAAAAGACCGTATTAAAAAGAATAAAGCTTTATCAAAAAACTCTCAACCTTCTGACTGGTTTTTTGTTATTTGGTTACTTTTGATGGGCTTGACAGCTTTTGGTGTACGTTTGTTTATCGACCTTAATATTTTGGAAAACAACAAATGGATTTATTTATTCCACTTGATGATACTTGCTCAATGGGCTTTAATTATAGTGCCGTTCGGAAAATGGACTCACTTTCTTTATCGTTCTTTTGCTATGTATTTTGCTAAATTAAAAGAACTTGCAAATCTAAAACCTGCAAGTAAAAATTAGTAATATTTTTTGTAAATTAAAAATTAGCAGGAATGTTGAATTAAAACGGAACTTACTTTTAAAAAGCGTGGATTTACAGGGCTTTGCTGCTGA
>DYKL01000452.1 GCA_020722645.1 Acetofilamentum sp.
GGGGTTTCATGTGTAAATAATTTTGTAAGTTGTTGGTTTATAATTATTTTCATTTTTTTGGTGTGAGAACTTTAAGGTTCTCATGGGGGTTTCATGTGTAATTATTTTTAATTTTTAGATTAATGTCACATGGAATACGCCCAATTAGATTATTCACAGTATATCCCCATTTCAATAATATTTTCCTGACTTTGACAGCAAATGTTTAAAAAAGGTGTATTTTGTGTTGTAACTACCTGATAATCAGTATAGGCATTTAGAAAAATTTTACTCATTGGCGGACAACTTTTTTAACATAAAATTTATAATTAGTTATTATTTAAGCAGTTAAAAAATATTTTTGGCGGTTAATTTTAATTTTCTTATTTTGTTCGTTCTAAAAATTGTATTTTATGTATCTCAAAAAAGTTAAAGCCAAAAATTCAACATATCTTAAACTCGTCGAAACGATTTGGGATAAAAAGGATAAAAAACGTATTCAGAAAACCATTCTAAATATAGGTAGATTAGATGATTTGATGCAAAACGGTCTTCCATTTATTGTTAAGGCATTATCAAAATTAGTTACAGAAGAACTCTCAAAAAAATCATCCAAAGAAACTATTAAATTCCCTGATTTAAAAGATATTAGCAATACCTCTGAAGGCAAAATTTTCAACTATGGACACATTGCTTATCGAAATATTTGGAATGCGTTTAATGTCAGTAATATACTTTTAACTTTAATAAAAAACAAAAAAGTTGAATTTGTTTTTACTGATGTTGTTTATAATATGGCTATAAATCAATTACTTAAGCCTTCTTCGAAACTTCAACTTTGGAATAATCAAAATAAATACTTAATGACAAATCAAACTATTGATTTACAGCATTATTACAGAGCATTAGACATTCTGGCTGATAATAAAATAAAAATTGAAAATTATTTTTTCAGCCAAAGTCGTGATTTGTTTAATACTCAATTAGATATTGTGTTTTATGATGTTACAACTTTTTATTTTGAATCTCAAAAGCAAGACCAGTTGCGTGATTTTGGTTTCGATAAAGACAACAAAATCAACAATGTACACATAGTAATGGGTTTGTTAATTGATAAAACAGGCAAACCGATTGGTTATGAGCTTTTTAAAGGTAATACTTATGAAGGCAAAACAATGCTGAAAGTTATCGAAAAATTGAAAAAACGCTTCAACATTGATACTATTATCATTGTGGCAGACAGAGGTTTAAACTCAAAACTAAGCCTGACAGATATCAGAGATGCCGGATTTCATTATATCGTCAGCGGAAGATTAAAATCAATGAAAAATAAAATTCAGCAAATTGTTTTCAATCAGGACGATTATGTCGCATTAAATCAAAAAGATTTAAAGTTGTTGAATAAATACGATGCTGACCAATCATTTAAGTATAAAGTTGTTGATTACAAAAATGAAATAAAATACAAAGAAAATCCGGAAGATAAAAATTACAAAATCGCCGTTCTGGACGAAAAACTTATTTGTACATATTCATCAAAACGAGCAGCGAAAGACAGAAAAGACCGTGAACGTCAATTAGATAAAGCAAAACAAATAGTTGAAAAAAATGACAAATCAAAATTAAAATCACAAAGCGGGCATAAAAAATATGTGGCAAAAAATTACGCAGAAAATGTTAAAGAAGAGGAGTTTACACTAGTTTTGGATGAAAATAAAGTAAAACAAGATGAAAAATTTGACGGATATTATGTTATCCAAAGCAGCAAACCGGAATTAACCGCCAAAGAAGTAATTGAAAATTATCATTATTTGTATAAAATTGAAGAATCTTTCAGAATAATGAAAACCACCATGCGGGTTCGTCCTATAAATCACTGGACACCAAAACGTATAGAAGGGCATTTTGTGATGTGTTTCATTGCTTTTTTACTTGAACGGGAACTTGAACTTAAACTAATCAGAAACAACAAAATAAATGCACCGGAACAGATAAAAGCCGCAATAAATTCAATGACTTTTACCAATTTTAAGATTGAAAATCAAGATTATTTTCTTAAAAATGAACAAACAAAATTAGCATCTGATATTTTGGCAGTATTAAAAATAAAGCAGCCTGAAAATCTTCAAAACAACTCACAAACAGACAATTATATGAATCAGTATTTATAATTACAAATCTACCATAAAATTTTTAAAGCTCTAAAAAAGTGGCGGACAACTTTCGCTACTTTTTAGTGCTTTATTGCTTATATTCAATTGGTTATAAAATTTTGCTGTCAAAGTCAGGGGTTTTTTATCTTTGTAGAAAATAAATTATTATGATAGGTAGCGATTGTACATTCAAAGGAAAAAAACTATACGGTAAAGTTCAGATTGTAAGTTCTTTTGCCGATTTTAAAATTGAAATTGTAAATTCTTTTCCGGATATCAAAGCATTATTGTCCGAACCATAAAATACTATATTATAAGACTTTACATTTTAAAATTGCAATCAAAAGTATAT
>DYKL01000453.1 GCA_020722645.1 Acetofilamentum sp.
TTAATACCTTAAATCCGTAAGTCTATACTTATATATCTGAAATTCAGTCAGGTGAGATACTTACAGTACAGGCACCTGACTGGTGCAAACTACATGTTGCAGGTGCCTGTACTGTAAGTATCTACCTGCAACCACTTACGAAAAAACTTGCGGATTTAAGGTAATAAAATATTTTTTGTATTTTGGGTTTAATATAAGTTTTTGTAAACTAAAAACGGATTTCAATCAAATATCTAATTATTTAAGGGTGAAAAACTGATTTACAAGGTTTTAATTCGGATATTTTCTGGGAATTTCTTTAAAAAATTAAAACAATTATCAATTAACAATCAATAATTTTTTTAATTATTTTGTATCTTTGCAAAAAATAGCATTATGTCAGAAAACAACATACCACGTTTTATAAATCCTTTTACCGATTTCGGGTTCAAAAAAATATTCGGCGAAGAGGCAAACAAAGACCTGTTGATTGATTTTTTGAATGAATTACTTGCCACACAAAATCAGCACATTAAAGACCTGACTTTCAAAAAAAACGAACATCTCGGTCAAACCGGATTAGACAGAAACGTTGTTTTTGACCTATTTTGCGAAAATGAAAAGGGTGAAAAATTTACAGTCGAACTACAAAAAGCAAAACAATCATTTTTCAAAGACAGAATGTTGTATTACAGCTCTTTTTCAATTCAGGAACAAGGCATAAAAGGCGATTGGAACTATCAACTCAAAGCAATTTACGTAATTGGTATTCTTGATTTTATAATTGACGAAGAAAAATCAGACAAAATTGTAGTCAACCACAACAAATTGATGGACGTTGAACGTAATACCGTTTTTTACGATAAACTGACATTCATAACCCTTCAAATGCCAAATTTCAACAAAAAAGCCGAAGAATTGGAGTCAAATTTCGATAAATGGCTTTTTGTTATCAAAAATTTGAACAAGTTGAACGAAATTCCAGAACGATTACAGACAAAAATTTTCAAAAAATTGTTCAATGTAGCACAATATTCGGCAATGAACGAAACAGAACGAGCCAAATACGAAGAAAGTTTAAAATACTACAACGACCTGAAAAATTCCTTAGATACAGCCTTTGATGACGGTAAAACAGAAGCTTATGATGAGCTTATGCCAATAATAAAACATAAAGAAAAAGAACTTGAACAAGAACGACAAAAAGCTGAACAAGAGAGACAAAAAGCTGAACAAGAACGTCAAAAATTGATAGAAACAGCAAAATTTTTAAAGTCTTTAAATGTTCCTAATAAAACAATTTCTGAAAAAACAGGACTTTCAATTGATGAAATTGAAAGGTTTTAAAGTAAGCACTAAAACTTTACTAACTTTAAAAGCATTTATAACTAATTACATCGACCACCTCGGCAACTTACGCATAGTATCGCCCTAAAATATTTTGAACATTTGATTTAAAAATACCGTCTTTTATTTCCAATATTCTTTTTTATTTGTTATTATTTTAATATAAAAACATTGAAGTTTTAATAAATTTACATTTGTTGTTGAAAAATTTGTTAAAAACTAAAAAATAATTTGCAAGTTATTTATAATGATTTTATTTTTGCAATAATTATTAAATAATAAAAATTCTAAATATGAAAAAAATATTGATAATAACAATTTTATTAACCTTTATAAATTTATTAGCTATGACACAAAATAATTATATTTTTAAAGAATTACCATACTCTTACGATGCTCTTGAACCATACATTGATGCAACAACAATGGAAACTCACTACGATAAACATCACAGAGCTTATTATAACAATTTTGTAAAAGGTATGGAAGACGGGAAATACGAAAAATTGCCGATTTTAGAAATTTTCGCAAAAATTTCTCAATACCCCGATGTTATTCGAAATATGGGTGGTGGTTACTGGAATCACGAATTTTTCTGGGAATCAATGACCTCCGAAAAAACTTCAGTTTCTAATGATTTACTCAAAGAAATTGAAAAATCATTCGGTACGTTTGATAATTTCAAAAATGAATTTTCAAAAGCTGCAAATTCTGTTTTTGGCTCAGGTTGGGCTTGGTTGATATTAAATGAAAAAAATGAACTGAAAATAACAAAAACCTCAAATCAGGACAACCCCTATATGGATGTAGTTTCTGAAAAAGGTACTCCACTTCTTGCAATTGACGTTTGGGAACACGCTTACTATCTGAAACACAAAAACAAAAGAGCTGATTATGTTCAGGATTTTTGGAATGTTGTAAACTGGGATGCTGTTTCTAAAAGATACGAAAATGCAATTAAATAGTTTTTCATAGTTTTTGTTTTTTGGAGCTTACGTTATATTATTGACGTAAGCTCTTTTATTTTTTTGTTAATTTTATAAAATTCATAAATCAGCAAAAATAATTGAATTATCTTTGTACGTTAAATAATTAGACTAAATGAAACACCCATGAGAACCTTAAAGTTCTCACACCAATAGAATGAAAATAAT
>DYKL01000454.1 GCA_020722645.1 Acetofilamentum sp.
CCATTTGGTTTTTTTTGGTGCAAAATTACTTTATTTATCTTAATATGCAAATTTTGTAAATGTTAACAAAAAATTTTTATACAATGGAAACAAACAAAAAAACAAAAGTTGCAGCCACCAAAACAGTTGCTGAAAAAACAAATCCTGAAAAAGTAGAAAAAGTCGAATCTAAAACTGATAAGAAAAAGAAAGAAGAAAAGCCAAAAAAAGAAAAAAAGTTGAAAAAAGACAAAAAAGACAAAAAAGAAAAGAAGGCTAAAAAAGAAAAAAAAGAAATAAAGGCTAAAAAAGAAAAAAAAGGTAAAAAAGAACCAAAAAAGAAAGCTGACAAAAAAGTAAAGAAAGATACAAAGAAGAAAAAATAGTGTTTTTAGACAGTTGTAAGATAAATAAGCCATTTATTGTAACAAAAATCATAATTAAGAGGGTTTTTAACTTTGAAGCCCTAGTAAATTTTGTATATTTTGATTTTTTTGCCATAGATGGTTTTTTTGTTGCGAATAATAAGTAAAAATTAGATTTTTAAAATATTAAATTGATGATTAAAATATTAAAATTTACTGTTTATATAATTTTTTTTGCATTTTTTATTAGTTGTAACAATAAAAATGAAGAAAATAATTCTGAAACAATGGAAAAATATTACGACGAAGGCGAATTTGTTCCGGTTTGGGCAAAAACTGCTGTTTGGTATCAGATTTTTCCCGAACGTTTCCGTAACGGAGATACTACAAATGACCCGACAATAAACAATTTGTTTGGTGCCGACCCGCAGGAAATGCCAAAACAATGGCAAATTCACCCCTGGGGTAGCGACTGGTACAAACTTCAACCTTATGAGCTTGCAAACGGTGAGCCTGAACTCTGGAAACATCTTCTTCGCAGAAGGTATGGCGGTGATTTGCAGGGTATTATTGATGAACTTGATTATTTAAGCGAACTCGGAATCACTGCTATTTACTTTAATCCGGTTTTTATGGCTCCTTCGTTGCACAAATACGATGGTTCCTGTTATCATCATATTGACCCGAATTTTGGTCCCGACCCCAAAGGTGATATTGAACTTATGAAACATGAAAATCCGCTTGATACTTCAACCTGGGTGTGGACTTCTGCTGATGAGCTTGCTCTTGAACTTATAAAAAAAGCTCACGACAAAGGTATTCGCATAATTTTTGACGGTGTTTTCAATCACATGGGAATTAATAGTTTTGCTTTTCAGGATTTATTAAAAAATCAGGAAAAATCTCCTTACAAAGACTGGTTTATTGTCAAATCTTTTGATAATCCCGAAACCGGAGAAAAATTTGAATATGTCGGCTGGTTTGGCGTTGCTTCTTTGCCGGAGCTGAAAGAAGACGAAAACGGAATTGTTCAAGGTCCAAAGAATTATATTTTTGCTTCTACCGAAAGATGGATGAACCCCAAAGGAATGGGAACAGAATACGGAATTGACGGTTGGAGGCTTGATGTTGCTTTTTGTGTCGGGCATCCCTTCTGGAAAGATTGGCGTAAACACGTTCGCTCAATAAATCCGGAGGCTTATCTTACTGCCGAAATCGTTGATGTTCCCGAAAAAGTTGTTCCTTATATGCAGGGTGATGAATTTGACGGTGAGATGAATTACAATTTTGCTTTTACTTGCGTCGAATTTTTTGTAAATCCTGAACCGCTTAATATTTCCGCAACTGAATTTAATAAAAAGCTCGAAGAATTAAGAAATTTGTATCCCAAAGGAGTTGCTTATGCCTCAATGAACCTGTTCGGAAGTCATGACGTGAACAGAATCGGCTCGTATATAGTTAACCGCGGCATCGGATTGTTCAGAAACTGGGGTGAATATTTCGGTATTTCAAAAGCAATTGACAATCCCGATTATAATGTAAGAAAACCGAATGAAGAGGAAATTAGACTTCAGAAATTGTTGGTTATAATGCAAATGACTTATGTCGGAGCACCAATGGTTTATTACGGCGATGAAATCGGAATGTGGGGAGCAAATGACCCGTGTTGCAGAAAACCAATGATTTGGGACGATATTGTTTATGAAACTGAAACTTTTTTGCCTGACCAGACACAAAGACCACCGGATAAAGTTGAACAAAATAAAGATTTATTTGCTCATTATCAGAAACTTATAAAAATCAGAAATGAGCACAAATCCTTGCAAATAGGCTCATACAAGACTTTACTTGCTGATGATGAAAAAAATATTTTTGCTTTTGAACGTGAATATCAGGGGGAAATTATTGTTGTTGCTTTTAATAATTCAGATAATAATCAGATTGTTGAAATACCATATAAAGAAGGTAATTTTGAAGATTTGCTAAATGGCGGTAAATTTGATGTTGTCAAAGATTTTCTGACTGTAGAAATTGAAAGCAAATGGGGGGCAATTTTGCTGAAAAAATAATGAGTTTAGTTTATAACGGAACTTACTTACAACTTTTCAGGTTTTACAGGCGATAGCTAAGAAA
>DYKL01000034.1 GCA_020722645.1 Acetofilamentum sp.
TCGTCATCCTGAGTTAAAAACGAAGGAAGCAAATTAGACAATTCAGGCTAACTCTAATTAAACATCAAAAAATTACATTTCTTTATTAAAATAAACCTTGTAGAAATACATTTCTTTTTTGTCGTCATAACCTTTTTCTACAAATTTTTCAGATGATTCGGGGTTGTTAAAGTCAAGTTTTATCTGAATGTTAGTATCTAATTTGATAAGATTTTTAAACGAGCGTTTTTGTTTTTTATAAACTGTTTTGGAAAGTTCAAAATCATCTGCAATTTCAACATCATTTTCGTCTTCAAATCTTTTTTTATAGCTGTTAAACGCATTTTTTGTTTCCTGATTTTCAAATAAAGAGCTACTGAATTCTTCGATGTTAATTTTTTCGTTTTTGTCGAAATATTTAATTGTCTGATTCAAAAAATCTATTTGTTCTTTTTTTCCGGCATTTTCGGCGATAACTTCCGTTGCAAATGATTTACAGAGGTTAAGGTAATTTTTTGTATTAAAATTGTTGTCTTTGATGTAATCAATTTTCAGAAATTCAAGTTTCCAGTAGTCTGCATCATATTTATTATTGTCTATTGAAAGAACTCTGTATCCATCTTCGGCTTCAGTGTTTAAAATCAAACACGCTTTGTCAATTTTTTTAATGTTAATGCCAACATCTCTTAAAAGGTTTATATTTTTCTGATTTTCAACCAGTTTTATAAAATGTTCTTTGTTTTCTGATTTGAAAATACCAATTGCATTAATGTCCTGATTATTATACAATAATCCTGTAAGTTCAAAAACAAAAATATCACCTGATTTTATATTCTGGTGATTTGACTGTTCGTAAAGCTGTTTTAGTATTTCGATTGAATGTTCATAAAAATTTCTGGGGTCAGCAAAGATTTTTTGAGTCAATCCGTTCATTACATTATAAGACAAATCAATATCGTGTGAAAAATGAAAAGTTTCGGTATAATCCATAAAAGATTTGTTTAAGTAATTCAGAAACAATTCTTCGATAGGCGCCAAAACAGGTGTTAATGACTCGGAAATAAAATTGTTGTCTTCTCTTACTTTATTTCCAACTCTGTGAACAGCAAGTTGTTCGATAACGGCATCTGTAAAATCTATCATAAAATATTATATTAAATTGCAAAATCAACGTCTTTTTCGGGTTTTATAAAAGAAGCAAAACAATGAGGACAATACTCAAAATCAGAAAAAACGATATTTCCGCAGATAGGACATTCTTTAAATTTTGATACTTCTTCGGGTTGTTCTTTAACAGGTTCAACTGTTTTAACTTCTTGATTTGATAACACTTCAGGCTGTTTTGAATTGTCGGTAGCTTTAAAATCAACTTTTTCGGTTTGAATTTCAAAGTTATTATCGACAAGAGGTTTTGAGATATTATTCGATTGCTCCAAAGGTATCAAGTTGAAAAAATATTCCTGCGGTTGCCAGCCTTCAACTCCCAAAAATCTTTCTTGATAACTTTCACCTCTTGCAATAGTATATTTTCCGAAATCAAAAGATTTTTTTGGTTCTACTTTCTGATTGGTTTTAAATTTGACGCTAAGTTTACCGCTTGATTTAATAACCGGCTTCAAATGGCTGAAATCAATAAGATATTCGGTTTCAAATTCGGCTACAAAAATTTTGAAAAAATATATTTTCGGTGAATTTCCTATAAGATGGATAAGAATTCGGTCATCTAACTTGAATGTAATTTCTTTTTCGGCAATCTGAAATTTTATAAAAACATTATCATTCTTTTGTTCCCAGTTTAATTGTTCCTGCATTTTTATATTAGTTTGTAAAGTTTGTAAAGTTTACCCTGAAAGGGTATTTTATATATAACCTTAAATCCGCAAGTCTTTTCGTAAGTATATATTTTTTAAGTGAATTAAGCAAAGATATTTATTATACTGAAAATTAAAAAAATTAAATTGCAACCAATAAATTTTCGACAAATTTTTTATCTGTAATAAGTTGATTTATAAGTTGTTGTTTGTTTTCAAATTTTATTTCATCTCTTATTTTTTGTATAAAATTTAATGTAATATCCTGATTATAAATAAAATTGTTAAAATTTAAGATATGAACTTCTAGTGTAATTTTTTCTGAAAAATTTAGTGTAGGTCTGAAACCGATATTGCACATCGCCGGATAAGTTTTATCATTAATTTGAGCTACAACTGCATAAACACCTTCTTTGGGAATAATTTTGTCGTTAGCAAAAGATAAATTGGCAGTTGGAAAACCTATGTCTCTGCCTATTTTGTTGCCTTCTACGACAGTTCCGTTTATAAAAAAGCTGTAATTAAGCAGCGAATTTGCTGTTTCAATTTCACCTTTTTCGATTAATTTTCTAATATTTGAAGAACTCACAACAATTCCGTCTTTAACAACAGAAGGAATAACAATTAAATCAAAATTATGTTTTTTTGATAAAAAATTTAGAAATTTACAATCACCTTCTTTATTTTTCCCAAGTCTGTGATTTTCGCCGACTACAATTGTTTTAACTTTATATTTTTTTATTAAAGTACCAACTACAAATTCTTCGGCAGTAAGTTCGGCAAATTTGGAATCGAATTTTTCAATAATAACAACATCAATATTTTGATTTTTAATAAGTTTTTCTTTTTCATCACAAAGAGTAATTACTTTTACGGGTTTATGAGCAAAAAAATTTCTGGGAGGTTGTGCAAAAGCAAAAACAATCGATTTTAAAAAGAATTTCTGAGCATTTTTTTTAACTTCATCTAAAATTTTTATATGACCAAGATGTAATCCGTCAAAAGTACCTAAGGTTAAAACAGATTGTTGATAATTATTTTTTATTTTAATAACATTTGAATCCTGCATAAACAAAACAAACCAATTTATCAAATAATTTTTTTTGCAAATTTAAAAAACATTTTTTTATAAGATTAAAAATAATATTTATATTTGCATTCCAAAGTACAAAATCTAAACTTATGAGAAAAATTACTCACTTTTTAATCGTCGCGACATTCATATTTGCTGCACTTTCGGCAGGTTCTTGTAAAAATGACAAAAATTCAGACAACAAAGATACTGTTGTAATAAATACAGATAGTTTGAATTTTGATGAAAAAGTAGAGCAGGCGAAAGAAATTTTTTATTCACTTCCTGCACCACACGAAGTTGCAACTTTTCTGATTCAAAATGACAATACATATTTTGATATTGAATTATTAAACAGTGTACAACAGGCTATCAATTATACAACAGAAGCTTCACAGGCATATAATCTTGGAGTTTATTCAGCTGATTTGAGTTATGCAAGTCTTTTTGAACAAAATCAAATAGTTATAAATTATATGGCTACTTCTAAAAAATTAGCAGAGCAATTAGGAATTTTGGAGGCATTTGATCAGGAAACAATAAAAGCACTTGAAGAAAATGTAAACAATAGAGATGAAGTTATGCGAATAATTTCAGAAACTTTTATGGATTCAGATGCATATTTGCAAGAAAATGAAAGACACGAAATAGGTGCAATGATTCTTATAGGTGGCTGGATTGAAGGAGTTTATCTTGCTATTAAACTGTCTAACGGTGACCCACGATCAAATATACCGCTTGCAAGCAGCATTTTGGAACAGCAACTTTCATTAGAGTTGATGGTTATGTTTCTTAAAGATTTTAAAGGAGGAGAATACCTGCAGAATATGAAAACTGATTTGGTTAGTTTATATGATTTGTACAACAGTATTGAAACAGATGTTACCGATGATGGATATTTAACAGCGAAACCCGAAGATTTCAAAAAATTATGCGATAAAATTGAAGAAATAAGGAACAAAATAGTTAAATTATCATAAATTAAAAATTACACGCAAAAAAATTGCGTTCATATTATACTTTTATCACACAAACCACACAAATTACAATATGAAAAATTATATAATATTACTCACAATACTATTCTTAGCAACTTTTTTAAATGCGCAGGAAAATGTCAGTTGCAGAGATTTTACACAAACCAGCGTTGATATTTTAACCGAAAATAACTTTCTTCCTGATGGAAATTTTAATTCTGTCAGACTTTGTCAGGGTGATAAAATCGAAATATATAAACCTTTCTATAAAGGTCGAGATTATATGCTAATCGTAACTTCTGAGGAAGTTTTACCCGGAATTATTGTAGAAGTTAAAGATATGACAAGAAAAGTCATTTTGAAAAGCGATAAACCCGAAAAATTGCATCAATTGAACTATACACCGGACAAAAACCAAAATCTTATTATTTCTGTCTTAGTTACAAAATCAGAAGAATATAGTGCTGAAAATAAAGGTTGTGTGTCTGTCGTAATAGGATTTTCGACTCCAAAAAATCAATAATTTTTCTTTAAAAATTCAACTGCATTCTGAAACATTATTTTTTCTGTAAGAATTTGTCCACTTATACCGTTTGACAAAGAGTTAAACTTGTTGTTTTTTTCAAAAGCGTCTGGTAGATATTCAGCAAGATGTTTAAAGTCTTCTGCTGTAATAAAAGCATCAACGGGATTTATAAAACCGTCAAAATCAGAACCTATCGAAAAAATATCCCAAACAGTATCTTTGTCTTTTATTGATGCATCATTCATAATAACTTCTGCCATCGATAAAATATTACGTACAATTTGTTTTGCCCAGTATTGTTTTAAACCCATAGAATTTTGATGATTAAAGAGATTTTCGGCAGAATCGATTACTTTTTTGCTGCTTAAGATTCTTTCGTCAAGATTAATGCCTATCAATCCGCCGGATAAGAATATTTTTTTGACATCTTCGTTTCCGATATTTATTTCAGCTTCATTAAAAACTTCGGATTCTGTAAAAACTTTATCGCTACAATTATCTTTTTCGATAAAATTTTGCAAAGATTTTTTGTTGTTATATGCACAATGACTGTTTATTATCGGAATTTTATCGTCAGGGTGTTCATTGTTATATTTTTCTATAAAATCGTAATATTCAATTCTTGAAGCAGTATTCAAATGTTTTGTGTCAATTAATATTCTTTTTCCATTTCCGGAAAATTCATCTACTGCCAATAAACTCTTGATTATTTTCCATCCTTTTGCCGAAATATTTGCCTGAATACCCAATGTTTGGTCTAATAATATTTTTTCTATTAATTGCTGAAACTTTGTTTTCCCGAAAATGCTTTTTGAGTGACCACTGATTCCATTATAGAAATGATGAGACAGAGTTATGAAAAAAGGAGGTACAGACCATTTTTTAATTTTTCTGATGTTGTTTAAAGTGTTTTCAATGTCAAAATTTGAAATATTTTTGGAATTACCCCAAATTAAGCTGTTTGCACCTTCAATCGAAGGAATGATTATTAAACAGTCGTCAGAATCTATTTCTTTATTTATTTCATCCGAATTTTTTGGCATTAAAACCTTAAAATTTCTTTTGTTTCCATCAATTTCAAAGGAATTTGTGCTTTTAATTTGCCTTAAAAGATACAAATATTCTTTTTGGAGTTCATAAAAATAGTTATAACTGTCAGATTGTATATGATTTATTCTTTTAATCGGAAACTCAGTGGCATAATTTGCCATAAGGTCAATAATCAAGTTTGTTGAGTGATTTGCAAACCAGTTTTGTTCAATCGGATACAACGAAACGATAGCAATTTTAATACGACCTTTGGCAAGAGTTGTGAAATCAGATTGAGTATATCTAACAAGAGAATTATCTCTTTCTCTTTTTTTAGGTTTATCCTGGAACCAGATGCTGCCGTGTTCGTCATTTTTATCGGCAAAATAAAAATTTGAAGCCTTAAGAGTCGAATGAGTATGAATATCTGCAAAAAACTGCATATTATATTTTTTTATTACATTCCATTTTCTACAACATTCCCTTGTTTGTCGATTGTAATCATTTGTCCGTTAGAGACCACAAGAGCTTGTCCGTTGGAGAAGGCAAAAGCTCTGTCGTAAGTTGGTTTTATTACAACACGTCCATTTATGTCGATATAACCCCATTTATTTTCTTTGCAAATAACCGCACGTTCGTCAGAGAACATAAATATTCTGTCGTACCACTCGGTAATAACTTTACCGTTTAAGTCTATAAAAGCACTTTTATCATCTTTTTCAACTTTAGCAATATTATTCTGATAATTGAAAACATTGTCGTATATTGGCTGAGTACTTATTTCTCCGCTTTTTGATACAAAACCCCATTTGTCAGCGATTTTTATTTTTGCTCTGCCATTGGAAAAATCACCTGCTTCGTCAAACCATAAATCAAACTGTTGTCCTTTTATAGAAATAAATGTGTATTTGTTCTTTAACTTTGCCCAAGCATAATTTTCATTGAATTTTCCAATATCATCATAATATTTGGATATTTCTTTTCCGCTAGTGTCAATCAAAACATATTTGTTATCCAAAGACGCATAGGCAACATCATTTTCATAATCAGAAAGAGATGAGTACATTTTTGTTTTAAAAGCACCTTTTCGGTTTATGTATGCGAATTTTCCGGTATTTCTGTCGCCAATTCTGATTTTTGCTATACCGTTTTCAAAATCTTCGGCATAATCAAACTTGTATTCAATAGCCAGTTCTCCGTTTTTGTTAATATATCCGAACTTCCCTTTTTTGAAATCGGCGTGATAGTCGTCTGGAAATTCTTTCCAAGTACCGACTAACTTTCCTTTTGGGTCAATATAATTGTATTTGTCTCCGTCAACAACCATTGCTTTTCCGTTCATAAAGGAATAAGCATCAGTAAATTCAGTCTTAAGTACAATTTCACCGTTGTAATCAATGTATGCACATTCCCAGACTGTAATTTTAATCGGGTCATTTGTATGTCCATAGCCCATATCAAGGCGAATAGTGTTATCAGCCGGATAAGCAGTCAAAGGTTTTGGTTTACCTGATTTGTCAATAAGCATTTCCTGAGGTTTATTTTTAACAAGAGCAACACCTTCGGAAAAATTTTCGGCATAATCAAAAGTAGCAGGAATAACCCTTTTCCCGTTGATAGTCTGGTAGCCGTATTTTCTACCGATTTTAACAGCAATAAGTCCTCTTGGAGGGTCTTTATGAAAATAAATTTTACTGTCGTACCAGCCCATTATCACATCGCCATTAGTGTTGATATAAGCGGCTTTGCCGTCTTTTTCGATTTGTGCGATACCACCGTTGAAAGGAGTTGCTTTGTCGTATTTAATTTCAGTAATCAATTGTCCGGTTTTGCTAATAAAACCGTATTTGCCGTTATTTTGAACCAAAGCAATACCATCATTAAAGTCGCCTAAAAAGTCATAAAATTCACTAATAAAATAAGCTTCAATGTTAAAAAATCCGGATTTTCCTTCATTCTGAACTTTTGTAATACCATCTCTGACATCGCTGATATTGTCATACCATCCGATAGCCATCGCACCAATTTTATTGATGTATGCGTACTTTCCTTCAAGAACAACTCTCACATATCCGCTCTGAAAAGTTCCGATTTCATCAAACCATTGAGTAACAAGGAATCCGTCGCTATTGATTATTGCGTATTTCTCGTATTTTGTAGCTTTATATAATCCGTAATCTAAAGGTTCAACTTTTTCGTACCATTTACCGACGAATTTGCCTTCGGTATTTATAAAACCGGTGTTACCGATTTTTTTGACAACTGCCAGACTGCCTTGAAATGGTTTAATTTCTTCGTACCAGTCAGAAATTCGGGTGCCTTTTTTATCAATAATTGCCCAATATGTTCCATTACTTACCTGTGCATATCCATTCACAAAATCTTTAGCATCTAAAAATTGATAATCAATAACTAATTTACCGTTTTTGTCAATGAATCCGAATTTATCGTTGCTTTTTATTGCGTGGTAATCATCAGATTTTTCAATCCATTCCCCCAAAATTAAACCGTTTTTGGAAATGTAATTAATCCTGTCACCTTCAAATACCATTGCTTTGCCGTTTTCAAAGGAACCTGCATCTTGATAAGGTATCTCAAGCACAACATCACCGCTTGAGCTGATATAAGAACAATGCCATTGTTTAATTATAACAGGCAAACCAGAATGATGTTCGCCCATATCGTGCCTGAACCGAGGGCTTTGATCATATTCATCAAGTGAAAACAATACCCCGTTTGTATCAACAACTTTATAAACAGGATTGTTTTTTACCAGAGCCAGACCATTTGAAAAATCTTCGACATAGTCGTATTTACATTCAATTAAAGTGTCTCCGTTTTTATCTGAAAAACCGTATTTTCCATCTGCATTCCTTACAATAAACAGCCCTTGTGAGAATGCTATAACAGGAGATATTAGAATTATAAGTATTAATGTTTTTTTTAACATAGTTGTCAAATTTTTTATTTTTTTTGTACAAAAATTTTTTCAAAATTAAAAAATTCAAATAATGAAAAACACAAAATTACTGCCAATTTTTTTATTTTTACTGATAATAGTGTTCAATTGCAAAGAAAACAAGCAAAACAATAATAATATTGATACAGTTCAAAATTTTGAAGATACAAATATCGTTAATAATATTTCAGAAACATTGGATATTGTTGCAAAATTTATAATCACATCTGAAAAACCAGGAGTTTGCGGCAAAAATATCAAAGTTTCATTTGATGCTTCGGACAGTATTAAAATTGACAGTATTGAGATTTATTTTGATGAAAAAAAAATCAACTCTTTCTTTTCAAATACCTTTGAACTTGAAATCACTACAGAAAATGAAACAGTCGGTGGTAAAAAAATTTATGCAAAAGTATATTCAGACAATAAATTCAAGACTTTTGAGCAGAATATAGTTTTACTTTCTGATATAATTCCACAAAAATTGAAATATAAAGTGATAAAAGAATATCCTCACGATGTAAATGCATATACACAGGGATTAGTTTACGAAGACGGAATTTTATACGAAGCAACCGGACTTGATACAAAATCTTCGCTCAGAAAAGTAGATTTGAATACCGGAGAAGTTTTATTCAGCTTTACAATACCAAACAATTTTTTTGGAGAAGGTATAACAATTGTTAATGAAAAAATTATTCAAATTACCTGGCAAAACAACACAGGTTTTGTATATGATAAAAAGAATTTTCAGGTTTTAGCTGAATTTAATTACAACACAGAAGGTTGGGGGCTGACTTTTGACGGTGAATTTCTATATATGACAGACGGTTCGCACATTATTTATGTCCTCGACCCTAATACTTATTCTGTTGTAAAGCAAATACCGGTTCTTGATAACAAAGACCGTGTTTTTTACCTGAACGAACTTGAATATATTAACGGCTTTATATACGCTAATATTTATTTAACAGAACAAATTGTAAAAATAGATCCCAAAACCGGGAAAGTTGTTGCAACTATTGACTTTACAGGTTTATTACCTGATGCTCTGAAAACCGAAGATACTGATGTCTTGAACGGTATAGCATTTGATAAAAAAAACAATCGTATTTTTGTAACCGGAAAAAACTGGCCAAAATTATACGAAGTTGTTTTTTTATAAACAACCCCTGTTATTCGCTGATATTCAATTGCTTGTCAAAGAGGGCAATGCTTAAAAATAGTTTTGAAAATATAGTTGAGTCTGGTCTAAAACCTGTTTTATTTTAGCTAAATAATTTGTATGTTTGATTACCAGTCTTTTAAAAAATTAAATAATTTATATAAAATGCTTATTTTCAGTAATTTAACTCAATAGACATTTACAGGGCAGGCTTTTAGACCTTTTCAGTGCAAGCTTTATGAACTTTATAGACTAAACTCAAACATGTAAATTGACACGTGTAGCTTTTGGGGATTTGTAATCATTATTGTCCGAAACATAAAACGTTATATTTAACCTGAATTTTTCATAAAAATAATTAAAATTTTTATGAATGCGGGTTGATTAGCGGGTTGCAATTCCCCGATAGATCGGGGCAAGCTAGGAAACCCCGATTTAGAATAACTCAAATTTGGGCGTTTGCAAAACCCCAAATTTGTTAGTTATTCTTAATCGCCGGCATTATTTATGAATAATGCGGGTTAAACACATTACGTCTTATAATTGTAATTTAAAATAGTTAAAAAAAGTTGATTTCGATTAAAACTATGTATTAAAAGCCACAATAACTCCAAGTTTTGCTGCTTGCATTTTTCTCCAGACTTTTCGTCTCTGCGAGGCAAACGTCATTGCGAGGTACGAAGCAAAAGCAAGAAGCAAATCGTCACTACGAGGAACGAAGTAGCTGACTCGTTAAAACCGGTTCGGGTTTAAGATTACTTCGCAAAGCCTCGTAATGACGCAAAGCGTATGAGTAGGCTAGCGACAAATTCTTAATACAAGGTTTCGGACAATAATGATTTATAATCCGAAAATTCTATAAATCAGTCTATTAGTTGAATTTGGATTGCAAATACGAATTAGCTATGTCATGAAATCTTGTGGGGGTTTAGTATAAACGCATAATTCAAAAAAAAGTACGAAATCCGATAAAAGTTCAGTAAAAGAATTTTTTATTTACTGATTAGTTATTATTTTACAAAAAAAAATATTAAAGTTTTGATACTGAAGTAAGAAAAAAAATAACTTTGCAGTAAAAAAAGTATGAAAGGATTGAAATATTTTATCGCCTTATTTTTTATTTTTTCTGCAAGTGGTTGCATAAAAATCAAAGATACTTATGTTTTTGTAACAGTTATTGATGTTTCGGGAAATAATGTAGGTGCAGGAACATCTGTTTATATGCACATAGATAACCCTGAGAGCAATGCTTTCCCTTCGCCTGTCTCTTCATTTAATTCAGCTATCACAAATAATGAAGGCATTGCTCAAATAGTTATTCCGGCAGGTGATTTTATAGATTACGGAAAGACATTTACCCGTTTTTTCACTACATACAATAAAATCGACGAATTCGACTACGAAATCACAGGAAATGTTTCTGCTACAATCAAATACGGTGAAGAGTATGATATTACAATAAATCAGATTAAATAATTTTGATATGTCTAACATTTTAATATTAAATTTATGTTGTTAAATATTTTTTTATTGACTTTGGGCTTTGTCTTATTGATATTCAGTGCCAACTGGTTAGTTGATGGTTCGTCGTTATTAGCCAAAAAATATAATGTTTCTGATATTGCAATCGGTTTAACAATAGTAGCCTTTGGAACTTCTGCGCCAGAGCTGATTGTGAGCATTCTGGCAACAATTAATAACAATACAGATGTTTGTTTTGGTAATGTCATTGGCAGTAATCTGTTCAATTTACTTGCAATTCTTGGAATTGCCGGTATGGTTTATCCTCTTACAGTAAAAACCAACACAGTCTGGAAAGAAATACCATTGTCATTATTAGCCGCTATAATTCTGCTTTTTTTAGCTAATAATTTTTTCATCAAAACAGATACAGACTTATACATAGGTAGAATTGACGGTATTGTTCTGCTCATATTTTTCGGTCTGTTTTTATGGTACGTATATACACAAATGAAAGTAGATGTGCTTGAAGATGAAGTAAAGTTAAAACCAAAACCAATGTATATTATTTTGGGAATGATATTATTTGGTTTAGCCGGTTTGTTTTTTGGTGGTAAATTAGTTGTAAACAATGCTGTAGATATTGCAACAAGATTAAACATAAGTGAAAAAATTATTGGTCTTACAATTGTAGCCGCAGGAACATCTTTGCCGGAATTAATGACTTCGGTTGTTGCAGCATTTAAGAAAAAAAGCGACATTGCTGTTGGGAATATAATTGGCTCAAATATTTTTAATATATTTCTTATACTTGGTGTAAGTTCATTAATTAAGCCTCTTCATTACAACAAAATGTTTAATATAGATTTGGCAATTTTATCTGCCGGAACAGTGTTATTGTTTTTTGCAATGTTTACCGGTGTCAGAAAAAAATTAGACCGATGGGAAGCAGGAGTATTGTTTATTTTATATGTTTTGTATTGTGTTTATCTAATAATGGGAGAAATGTAATTATTTAAGGATAAATCCGTTTTTAGTTGCAAATTCTTCCTGAGCTTTGATAAATGCATCTTCTTTTTCGATAATTTTATTATCAACAATGTCCCATAAATCCCACATCTTTTCGTCATCTTCGTCAGTGAAATCATCAAGTGGAATTTTATAAAGTTTATATAAATCTTTATATTCTTTTTTAAGGGCAGAAAGAATTGTTTTAAAAAGTTCTATACCGGTTTGCTGGAAATCATCGTTAGAATCGAGAGGACCGAGTTTTTCGACGATTTTAATTGCGTTTTTTGTTGATTTTATGGCGTCTTTAAATGCAGCATCACATTCTTTTTCGTCTAATGTTGTTTCAGTCATTGCATTTTCAAGAGCTTCGAGTTTATCATAAATCAGAAATTGCTGGTCTATAATAACATCGTTGTATTCAATAGGATCTTCGATTTTTTGTGCATTAAGATTTACAAATGTGAATAATGCAACAATTAAAGAAATAATTTTAAATTTCATATTTGTGTTTTTTAGTTTAAAAGTGGGTCTTCGGGTATCAAAGTCCATCTTTTATATTTTTCTTCGAGTTGTATCAACTGGTTTTTCCAGATATTTTTGTCGATATTCATAACTTCTTTGACAGTAATATTTTTAACTAACCAATAATCTGCTTTAAGTTCAGTATCAAGTTGATTTGCTACCCAACCCGAATAACCGCTGAAAATTCTTACTTTGTGAGGTTTTAATATTTCAGTAATTACTAATTCACGCAGATGTTCGTAGTCGCCACCGTAATATAGTCCGGGAAGCACTTCTACACTTTTGTTTACTAATTTTTCTTTGGATTGGTAAATAAAAGAAATTTCGTCGAGACCAACAGGTCCTCCACTTGAAATGTCAATGTTTGCCCCAAGAAAATCTTTTTTTACAGCGTCAATTATTTCTGGACTGACATAAAATTTATTTAAAACAAGTCCATAAGCCCCTTTTTGAGAATAATCTACCAAAAGCACAACAGAACGTTTAAATATACTTTCGTCAAGGAAAGGTTCCGAAATCAAAATACGTCCTTTTGCAGGTTCGATGTTATTTGATTTTATATTAAATATTTCAAAAATATTATTTTCCAAGATGTTAGAATTTAAAATCGCTGTAAAAATACAATTTTCTTTAAAAAAAAAATATTTTTTAGCTGTTATTTTTTATTTCGGACGATTTTTCTTTAGGAATACCAATATTTAAAGGTTTTTCAACTTTTTCGTTTAAAAGGGCAATTTTCAATACTTCCTCCATTGTTTTTACGTAGAAAAATTCGACATCTTTTCTGTAAATAACTTTAATATCCTCGATGTCAGCCTTGTTTGATTCGGAAATAATTATTTTTGAAATACCTGCACGTTTGGCGGCAAGAATTTTTTCTTTGATTCCGCCAACAGGCAGAACTTTTCCGCTCAAAGTTATTTCTCCTGTCATAGCCATAAAAGGCATAACTTTTCGTTGAGTAAACAATGAAGCCAAAGCGGTTGTTATCGTAATACCAGCAGATGGTCCGTCTTTCGGGATTGCTCCTTCGGGTGCGTGAATATGAACATTCCAGAAATTGAACAATTTTGATGGTATTTTCAGTTCTTTATAGTGAGATTTTATGTATTCATAAGCTATTGTAGCAGATTCTATCATAACTTTACCAAGATTTCCGGTAAGGCTGAGCTTTCCGTTTCCTCTGTTTGCTGATGCTTCAATAAGCATAATTTCTCCGCCTGCCGATGTCCAAGCCAAACCTGTTACAACTCCGGCAACTTCCGATTTTTCATAAGTAGATTTTATAAATTTGGGCACTCCGAGAAGTTCTAAAATTCTATCATTAGTCAAAACATCGGGAATTTCTTTTTCAAGTGCTATGTCTTTAGCAGTTTTTCTGATAATCGAGGCGATTTTTTTGTCTAATTCGCGAACTCCCGATTCACGTGTATAGTTGTCTATAACAAAATTTAAAGTTTGATCGGTAAAAGCAATTTGATTTTCTTTAACGCCGTGATATTCAAGTTGTTTGGGAATAAGATGACGTTTGGCAATTTCAATTTTTTCTTCGGTAATATATCCGGTCATCTCAATAAGTTCCATTCTGTCGAGTAAAGCAGGATTTATAGTAGATAAATTATTTGCAGTTGCAATAAACATAATGTCCGACAAATCATAGTCAATGTCCAAATAATTGTCGTGGAAACTGTTGTTTTGTTCGGGGTCTAAGACTTCGAGCAAAGCGGAAGCAGGGTCGCCGCGGAAATCATTGCCGATTTTATCAATTTCATCGAGAACAAAAACCGGATTTGATGTTTTAACTTTTCTGAGACTTTGAATTATTCTGCCGGGCATTGCACCTATGTATGTTTTTCTGTGTCCTCGTATTTCGGATTCGTCGTGTAAGCCGCCAAGTGACATTCTGGCATATTTTCTGTCCAATGCAGAAGCAATAGACTTGCCGAGAGATGTTTTGCCGACTCCCGGAGGTCCGTATAAGCAGATAATAGGTGATTTTAAATTGCCTTTGAGCTTAATAATCGCCAGATATTCCAAAATTCTGTCTTTTACTTTATCCAAGCCGTAATGGTCATTATCAAGTGTTTCCTGAGCTTTGTACAAGTCAAAATTATCGGTAGTTTTTTCGTCCCAAGGCAAATCCAAAATTGTCTGCAAATATGACAGTTGAACACCGTATTCGGGCGACATGTGGTTAATTCTTTGGAGTCTTTCAAGTTCTTTGTCAAAAATTTCTTTAACTTTTTTGCTCCATTTTTTCTTTTTAGCCGCAGTTTTTAACTCAACAATTTCTTTACTTACAGGGTCTTTACCAAGTTCTTTCTGAATTTCTTTAAGTTGTTGATTCAGAATGAATTCCTTTTGATGTTCGTCTAATTTTTGTTTAACTTTAATGTTAATGTCTTCTCTGAGATGAAGTTTCTGAATCTCTGTGTTTAAGAAAGAAAGGAGTTGAATTCCCCGTTTTTTGACATCAGAAATTTCAAGAAGTGATAATTTGTCGTTCAAAGGAAATTCGATGTTTGAGCTGATAAAATTGATTAAAGAAACAGGATTGTCCATATTTTTAATGGTCATAACTGCTTCTTCGCCAATTCCTGGGTGAAGGTGAATTATAGTGGCCGAAGAATTACGAATGTTTAAAGTTATTGCCTCAAAATCTTTATCATTTTTTTTCGGTATAATGTCATCAAGTATTTCAACTTGAGCAACCAGAAAAGGATTTTCGCTTACGGATTTTAAAATTTTGAAGCGTTTAATACCTTGAATTATTGCAGATTTAGAGCCATCTGGCAGTTCAACAATTTTCAATATGCGAGCCAATGTGCCGTATTTATAGACATCTTTGATTTTAGGCTGTTCCTGTTCAGGATTTTTTTGTGTTACAACTCCGATTATTTTATCTTCGGCGAATTTTTTCTGAACTACATCAATCGAAATCTTTCTGCCCATAAAAATCGGAGTTATCACCTGTGGAAAAAATACGCTGTTTCTTAATGGTACAAGATGAAGATTATTGCTTATATCTTCTTGATTTTCAATTTTATCGTCAGCAAGAACAGATATTATATCGGAGCTTTCGTTTATAATTTTCGAGAGTAATTTTTTTTCCATAATTTGAGTGACAAATTGTCAGTGATATAGTGTTAGTGAAAATTTCAGGTAATAACAAATAATCATAAATCCTTGATTCTTATAATATTTGTAATCAATACCTGACTACATTGCTCAATTCTTATACCATTTTGAATAGTTGAGTTTATTGGGTACGTAAATTTAACTAACGAAAATATCCTCCACAACAGAATCTACAAAGCCAATCTCTGTTGCTTTATCTAACAAATATCTGATTGATTTTTTGCCAAGTTCGCCTAAATCTTTTGTAAAATCGTTTACATACAATTCAATGTGTTTACGCATTACACTTTCGTCCATTTCCTGAGCATATTTTTTTATAAATTCAAGTCCTGAATTTGGATTTTCAAAAGCAAAATCAATGCTTCGTCGTAAAACTCTGTTCACTTTTTGCTGAATATCATCAGATAATTTTCGATTTATAATAATACCGCCCAAAGGAACCGGTAAACCGGTTGTTTGTTCCCAATGTTCGCCCAAGTCAATTATTTTTTTCAAGCCTCTTTTTTCATAAGTAAATCGTGTTTCGTGAATTATTAAACCGGCATCTGCTTCATTATCAAGCACAACATTTTCTATATCCGAAAAAAGATATTCTTTGACGCTTTCAATTTGAGGATAAGCTGTATGCAAAATCAAATTAGCGGTTGTATGTTTTCCCGGTATCGCAATTTTCAGAAAAGGGACTTCGTCCGGATAAATTTTTCTTTTGCTTATTAACAAAGGACCGTTATTTCGACCAAGTGCACTGCCTGAATTAAGAATTTTGTAATTTTTAGAAATATAGGCATAAGCGTGATAGCTGATTTTTGTAATGTCAAGTTCTGCTTTAATCGCCATATTATTTAATTCTTCAACATCACCCATTACTAATTTGAAATTCAAACCTTCTGTGTTAATTTTATTATGAACCATTGCATCAAAAATAAATGTATCGTTCGGGCAGGTCGAAAAACCAAGTGTTACGGTTGTTTCATTTGCTTCGTACCTCGAAATGACGTTTTGTTTCATTGTTACATTGTTTTGCTTCGTGCCTCGCAATGACGTTTTGCTTCGTACCTCGAAATGACGTTTTG
>DYKL01000455.1 GCA_020722645.1 Acetofilamentum sp.
TGTATTCGCTCATGGAGGATATATTGCATGGGAGAAATTTGAATTAAAAGATGTAAAAATTTTAAAATGAACACAAAAATATTTTTAGTAACTCTACTTTGTATAAGTATAAGCATTATTGCAATTTATCTTTTTACTACTGAACAACAAGATAAAGGACAGGTTCCAAAAGAAAATTATACGCAACAGAAAAATTATACCTCGCCTGAATTGTCTAATATAAAAAATAATTCTTTTGATATTCAAAATTCTTCCCTAAACCTAACACAAATAGCACCTCAACAACAAAATTTATCGGTAAATAATATAAGCAAAAACGAAACTTACAAGATAATTTACAAATATATATTAAAAGAGGACAACCGTGGAAAAACAGCAGAAAGCAATATTACAATCTATGTAAAAGAAGAGTTGATTAACGGAACAAAGTATATTGTTGCAGAAAGCAAATTAGACGATGTTCCTCATGGATTTGTTTATTCCGGGACTCGTTTTTATGAAACTATAGAGTATGTAAATACTCAAACAGGAGATATTAAATTAGTTAAAATTCCCTATGAAATAACAACGGATGGAAAACTAATGAGTATTCCTGAAGATAAAAAAAATATGAGTTTCCCTCCGATGTAATTTATTCTAACACTTTTAATGAAAAAGGAAAGGAAGATTATTTTCTTACAATATACTATTTCATTAAGTCAGAAATAGAAACACTTCATCCCCTTTATTTAATAGGGTTTGTCAAATTTGAACCTGAAAATATTACAATAACCGAAAAACGCAATACAATAAATGTTACACATCTTGAACTCCGAAATGCACAAAACTGTCCGAGATCATTTGAATACAAAGATGGTGGCAAGAAGTATTGTTATTCTGCTATGCAGATATTTAATGTTTCTTATACAAAAAATTCAACAAAAGGCATAATAATCCAAAAAAGTTATGTGGATGAATACCCTGTAGGTATAATAACAGATCATAAGATGACCACAAACGAGCTTGAGGAAGAAGATGTAAAAAATAGAGAAAGTTCAAATTATTCTTTGGAACATAGTATAAATATAATTTTTTTAGGGACAGAAATTTTCAGGGGGATAGAAGCATACAAAATAGAAGTGAAATCGGAAGAAAAAATGCCTGATGGTTTAGGTGTGGAGGACACAGTAATATGGATAGATAAAAAAGATAAAACTATACTATTTATCAATTCATCGTCAGAATTAGTTGGCCTTGCTGAATATTCAACTATTTATGAACTAAAAAATGTTTCAATTGTTAAAAATGAAGGATAAATATTTATTAATAGCTGGAGTAGTATTTTTATTGATTTTTGTTCTCTCTATTTCCGGTTGCTTAAATAGTGAAGAAAAAGAAAATAAAACTACTGAAAATGCAACAGATGCGAACAATACGATAATTTCTGAAAAGGATGTAAAAATAACAAAATCAGTTCGCGTAGGATTTGAAAATCTAACGCCAACAGGAAAAGTGCAAATTAATGTAGGAGATGTTTATGTTTATCATGTATGGGATAACTCACTCAACGCCATACTTGCAAAGAAAGCTTCATCTTCTCCTGAAATATGCGATATGGCGGAGGCGGATGTATCTGTATATGTAGATGAAATTAAAAGAATAAATAAAAGCGATTATTACATTGTAAGATTTGAGGAGGCGGAAGCACCATATGTATGTTATTCTAAAGATGGTGCTCATTTTACAAAAACAGAAAATACCTTAATTTATAAAAAACAAGTCATTGGAATAAATAAAGACAACATTTCTAACTACATATATATACCGACAAAAGATGCACAAAAACCAAAAACAGAAAGTAATAAAACATATAGCAATGTCATTAGAAAGTTAAATCCCGTAACCAGTTTATTTTTCTTCTCGGATTGGATAACTTGCCTCGATGAAAAGAGGAAATTTATTATTGATGAAGTAAAAGAAAGGAATGGAAAAAAAGAAGGATATTATGTGGAATTAACTGTTGTAGAATCTGAAAAAGTAAACGGATTTGATTGCTTTAAAGTTGAACAAATTTACGAAGGATACTCTGAAACATACAACCAAAAAAACAGATACTTTTTTTATATAGACAAAAACCGAAGGATAATTGTAAAAATGGAAAATTATTTGAATGCTCAAGGAGGATATATTCCAATGGAAAAGATAGAATTAAAGGAAATAAGAAAAACAAAATAATGAAGAACTAAATTTAGGTCTTGAATTTTTTATCTTACTCTGACAGCAACACCTCTCTTAAAACTCAAACATTCCCTTGGAGCAATCATTAATGTTCCCGTTGTAATTAAATTATCATCCTTATCAACAACCAGGCATTCGTTCCCTGTCATTAAATTTTTATCCACATCAATAACAAAATTTGCTGTCCATTGAGAGATTCCGAAGATACAAATAAAATTTATTCATTTATTCATAGTTTTAATTATAAGTTGATATT
>DYKL01000456.1 GCA_020722645.1 Acetofilamentum sp.
AAATCAATTTGCTGAATATTAACGAATTACTTCAAAATATACCGAACTATTGTGTTTTATAAAAAACAGATAATTAGCTATTTAATTTAAAACTTTACGAACTTTAAAACTTTACAAACTCTTAAAATATCAGTTATGTTAAAAAATTCGGTATTTATTTTAATTTCAATTGTTATTGCAGGTTTTTTTAGTTGTAATAACAAAATTCAGCCTGAAATTGAAAATGATTTGGTTGATGTAATAAATCAGTATAGAATTGATAATGGTTTGCCTGCAATACCTGAATCAGAATCGCTTAATTTTGTCGCAGAACAGCATGTTTATGATTTGGCAGAAAATCAGCCTGACAAAGGAGAATGCAATATGCATAGTTGGTCTGACAAAGGAAGCTGGACTGCTTGCTGTTACACAGATGACCACGCACAGGCTCAATGTATGTGGGATAAACCACGAGAATTGACATCTTATCAAGGCGATGGTTACGAAATTGCCTCTTATTCAGGTGAAAATATAAGCGGTGAAGAAGCATTGTCGGTTTGGAAAACATCAGAACCTCATCATGATGTTATTTTAAACAAAGATATTTGGGAAGATATGGAATGGAATGCTATTGGTGCTGCTACGTATAAAGGCTATGCTGTTGTTTGGTTTGGAACCGAACCTGACATTCAATAATTTCGTCAATTTGGCTGAAAAACTGTCAAAAATTCACATGAAATTAAGAAAAATATTAAAATTTATGACATTTTTATAGTATGTAATTGTCAAAATGTCATTAAAACACAATGGTATTTTTTTTGAAAAGTTCAAAGTGTAAAAATTAATTGTTTAACCAAATAAAAATGGAGGACAAAACTATGGCACTTATGAAATTTTCTCAGTTTCCGAATTTGTTAGACCGTTTTTTTGATGATAGCTTTTTTGATTGGTCGAAACGAAATTTTTCAAGAACTGATACAACGCTACCGGCTGTGAATATTGCCGATAACAAAGATAATTATCTTGTAGAAATGGCAGCTCCCGGTTTGAACAAAGAAGACTTTAAAGTTGAACTTGACAACGATTTACTGACTATTTCCTGCGAAAAGCAAATGGAAAATAATACCGAAGACGAAAAATTTACCCGAAAAGAGTTCAGCTACCAGTCTTTCAGTCGTTCATTTACACTTCCTGATATTATAAACAGCGATAAAATATCGGCAAATTACGAAAATGGAATTCTCAAAATTACAATCCCTAAAAAAGAAGAAGCAATTCCAAAGCCGGTTAAAAAAATTGAAATTTCATAACAAATTTTAATTTGATGCTAAAAACCTCATTGATATTTATCAATGAGGTTTTTCAAAATTTAATATATTTCAGTGAAAATATTTAAAATTTAAGCTATGAAAATATTTAAACACAGAAATAAAAACGAAAATTTACCGGTTTCTATACCGGATAATTTTTTGGCAGATAATCCTGATAAAAGTTTTTTGAATTTATCTGCTTTTGAAAGTTTGCCATCTGTAAACATCTCTGAAAATGATAATTCATATAAATTTTCTATGGCTTTACCCGGATTTAAAAAAGAACAAATAAACATTGAAATTGAAGATCATTGTTTGTTGATATACTCAGATAAAAATTTTGAAAATGTAAAAAAAGAAAAAAATTGGGTCAGAAAGGAATACTCATATACATCTTTTTGCCGAAAATTCAGAATACCTGAAGATGCAGATATTGAAAAAATTACAGCTAAAATGAAACGCGGAGTATTAAACATCAATATTGAAAAAGATTTGGAAAAAATAAAAAATAAAAAAAACATCGTTGTTAAATAATAATAAAATTTTATAACTATGAACAAAAAGATTGTAATTACAGTTTTAATTTTATTTTCATTTTTTGTCGGTTTTTCACAGCAAAACGCAAAGGAACGTCATCAAGATAAAACAAATCAGCCACAAACTGATATAAAAGTAAACAAAGAATTTGATGAAAAAGGCAATTTAATCAGATATGACTCTACTTACACATATTTTTATTCTTCTGATAATATTAGCCCTGAAATGATGGATAGTCTGATGAACAGTTTTAATAATCAGTTTGGAATAAATTTTTACTTCGGACAGTCCCCTTTCTACGATTCTGATAATCAATTTTTTAACGATTCAATTCACAATCAGTTGTTTAACCATCATAAAATGATGATGGAAATGCAACAGCAACAAATGGAAATGATGAAATACTTTTTTGAGCAAATGCAGGAAGGGAACAAGCAGATGTACGAAAAGCTTGAACAACAGAATAATTATAAGTACAAAAACGAAACAGATATTTAATACCAATTGTATTTATAAAATAGCCCAAACTATTTTATAAATTTACAATGGTTAATGCCGATAATACTTGAAAATACTCTGCCCCGAATATAGATAATGGCACTAATATAACAAAATAATTATTATCTTTGGTGAAATTTTAAAACCA
>DYKL01000457.1 GCA_020722645.1 Acetofilamentum sp.
AAGATAAGTAATGAGTAAAGTCGCACGTACGGTTCTTTGGGGGCTTACGCTACCCAGTGCGGTTACTAAAAACATTGTTCTAATGGATTGATATAAAATTGATTATAATCAATATCTTTAAGCATTTCTTTATTATTATCTGAATGTTCTTCATAGACTAAATTGTCGCGAATATTGCATATATGAAGAATTTTAGTGCAATTTGAATGATTAACATCAAAACATTCAATTTGAATGAAATATTTTTCATCGTTTTTTTGACTATCAATATTTCGGAAAAAATATTTACACTTTTCCATTTTATTTTGTAATTTTGTAATTTAACATTAAATTTAAGTATATGCCACAAGTATTGATAAAAATAGGACAATCGGCAAAAAATCAACATTCATATAACCTTTCACAAGAAAAAGTTAAGTATTTACTGAAATTTGTGAACTCTATGATTGATGATACCGAAGAGGAAACCGATTTATTAAACGAAATTGAAATTGGTTTAAAACAAGTAAAGAAAATTCGCAATGGTGAATTGCCTCGTAAAACATTAAAACAGATGCTAAATGGCAAATAAAGTAACACCAACCCCATATTTTGAAAGTAAATACAAACGACTTTCAAAAAAATTCCCATCACTTGATGAAGAATTAACGGAATTAGAACAGGAGTTATTAGAAAATCCCGAATTAGGTGAACCCCTTGGAGCAAGCCTTTACAAGATAAGATTAGCAAGTAAAGACAAAGGGAAAGGCAAAAGTGGCGGCTTTCGTGTAATAACCTATTTGATACAAGAAAATAAAAATTCATACGAGATTTTTTTAATTACCATTTACGATAAATCAGAAGAAAGCACTGTAACCAAAACTGCATTGTTAAAATTAGTAAAAACGATATTTGATGATTGACAAAACCGCTAACATGGCACACCCGACAATTGCCTTTTTTCTCTCAACGCACTAATTGCCAACGCACAAAAAGGCACCTGCGTATAGCATTTTTCGATATTTCGAGGTAATATACTGTAAATGAATGAGTTACGTTTAATAACTCCAAGTGTTCTACCACTTGTCCTTACCGAAACGGCTGGTGTATGGTGTCAGTCGGAGTTTTCGGAACAATGTAACCGAATGCAGTCTTCGTGAAAGACTATGCAGGGCTGTCAATGCGTGAGTAAGTACTTTGGGCGTTGAAAATATTTTGTGGAAAACAAAAATACGGAAAAACTCGAATTTTTCAACTTTGTCAAATAGGTTTAATTCCTATTCATCGTTACACAAAAATTAAATCGGAAGCAAACTACTTTTTGCCCGAATTTTAACAATATTACGACAAAAGAAAACAAGAAAAAATGCGAGAAAATAAATTTGTTTTTCAGAAATTAATACCTTAAATCCGCAAGTCTTTTCGTAAGTGGTTGCAGGTGAAAACACCTGCAACATGTAGTTTGCACCAGTCAGGTGCCTGTACTGTAAGTATCTCACCTGGCTGAATTTCAGATATATAAGTATAGACTTACGGATTTAAGGTAATATATATTTGTAACTAAAATAAAAAAAAGTTTAACAGTCAGGTGGTATGGGCACATAAAGCCTTAAAGATGCCTGAACTCCCAAAAGTCTTTGGGACAGGCTCATTGCGGTAAAAGTCGCACTGCCTGTCCAGATTTTTCGGGATACGGTTCTTAGGGGGCTTAAGCTACCCGATGGGTTTATAAAAAATTTTAAAATCGTGAAAAATATGAAAAAATATTTGATAATTATTTTAATGTTAATTGTTGCAAATAATATTTTTGCACAAGATACCACCAATAAAATGAAAAGTAATTCTTCTTTTAAGATGGGTTATAGCGGAGGCATTGAAGCTGGATATGATGTAGGAATAAGAAGTTTTTGGTCTCCTGGATTTGGTATGGATAGAAAAAAAATTGAAATTAATAGTGGTCTAAGAATAACATCGCACATATCAATAGTTTTGGGGACAGGTCTTCATCACTATTTTGACTTTGATGAAAAAAAGACTTCTGCTCCATTATTTTTAAATACAAAAATTAATCTATGTGATAAAAAAATATCACCAATACTTTCATTAAGTGGAGGTTATTCTTTTAATATTAAAAATAATTTTGAAAATGTAGGGTTTATTGTAAATTCATTTATTGGAGTGCAATATAAGATTTGGAATAATTTTTCATTTATTGGAGGAATTGGATTAGAAATGCAAAAATTCGAGTTGTTCCTATGGAATGAACCGGCATATTCTAATGCAATAACTTTAAATATTGGATTTTCATTCAATTAAAAAAAAGCCCATAACAAAAAGCATATGTAAGCAATAAAAATTATTGATAAATTGAAACGGAAGTGCTTTGAAATCCCACAACTACGCATAGTTGTTTTTCGTTATTTCGGTGCAACGCACTGTAAATGAATGAGTTACGTTTAATAACTCCAAGTGTTCTACCACTTGTCCTT
>DYKL01000035.1 GCA_020722645.1 Acetofilamentum sp.
TTAGTCCTACGGACTATATTTATATCAGCATCTTAATATTGCGGAATAGAGAGAATTTTGTTGAGCAAGTTTTCAAAATTTAAAGATTACAAACAATAGAACATTCAGGGGCAAACTCTTTATTTCCCTCTGAAAAACATATTGTTACTTACAAAAATATCGAAGCTGAATATAAAATTTAACTCGAAAGAATGTTCAACGGTCACATGGGATATTACGAAGATGATATAAAAGCCGAGTTTATCAAAGGAGAATTATAAATCATCTTTAAAAGCTACATTTTTGAAGAAAATATTTTGCACATTAATTCCGAAAATATTGATAAAGAGCTATTTGAAAGCCTTATAAATGAATTAACAGAACTAATCCGATAACAAATTCCGAACAATCTCTTCTACAATATCTTTTGCAACTTCTGTTTTTGTTTTAATTTCAAAATTTAAAACAGATAAATCTTTTCTGATAATTGATATTTTGTTCGTATCTGTATTAAAACCTGCACCTTTGTCGTTGAGCGAATTAAGAATTATAAGGTCTAAGTTCTTATTTTTTAGTTTCAACTTTGCATTTTCCATTTCATTATCTGTTTCTAATGCAAAACCAACTGTAATTTGGGAAGATTTTTTAATTTTTCCGATGTTTAGAGCTATGTCGGGTGTTTTTTCCAGTTCAATTTTTAAATCATCATTTTGTTTTTTGATTTTATTTTGCGCCTTACTTTTTGGTCTGTAATCAGCAACAGCAGCAGCAAATACTGCAATATCAACAGTTTTGAATAATTCTATGCATTTTTCGTACATTTCTTGTGCAGAAACAACATCAAACTTTGAAATTTTTTTATTTTCTGTTTGCATTTTAACAGGTCCGCTGACAAGAAAAACATCTGCCCCTTGTTTTGCGAATTCTTCGGCAATAGCAAAACCCATTTTCCCTGAGGAGTGGTTGCCGATAAATCTTACAGGGTCAATATGTTCATAAGTTGGTCCGGCTGTAATAAGAACTTTTTTGCCTGATAATTTTTTATCACTTTTAAAATATTCACAAAGTGAATTATAAATGATTTCCGGTTCAGCCATCCTGCCTTTGCCTTCCAGACCGCTTGCCAATTCACCGCTTGTGGCATCAATTACAAAATTTCCTCTTTCTACTAGTGTTTGAATATTTTTTTGGGTAGCCTGATGTTTAAACATATCCAAATCCATTGAAGGAGCAAAGAACACAGGACATTTTGCAGATAAATATGTTGTAAGAAGCAGATTATCGGCTATTCCGTTTGCCATTTTTGCAATCGTGTTGGCAGTTGCAGGTGCTATGACATAAGCGTCAGCCCATAAACCCATATCAACGTGGCTATTCCAGTCTCCATTTTCGGGATTATAAAAATCGACAAGTATCGGATTTTTAGACAAAGTAGCTAATGTCAAAGGAGTGATAAAATGCTTTGCCATAGGAGTCATAACAACTTTTACGTTATTGTTGTTTCTGACAAGCAATCTGACAAGAATAGCTACTTTATAAGCAGCTATTCCACCGGTTATACCAACCAAAATATTTTTTCCGGTCAAAATTCAAAAATTTTTTAATGATTAAATTGAATAACTCAGATTATTTTTTTACAAAACGTTTTGGTTTTCGAGGAATTCTAAAATATGTATTTTGGGCAACAAATTCCTGAATAGCAATATTAGCAGCCTTAGGAAGACTTTCGTAATATTTTGAAATTTCAATTTGTTCACGATTTTCAAAAATCTCTTCAAGATTATCAGTGTATGAAGCGAAATCTTCTAATTTTCGGTTCAATTCTTCTTTTATCTCTGAATTAATCTGGTCAGCTCTTTTTGAAATAATAACAATCGACTGATAAAGATTACCGGAAAGTTCTTCCAATTCAACCAAATTTCTTGTTATGGTTGTGTCTGGTGCATCAATATTTCTGTAATTCATATATAAAAAATTTATTATTATTCTTAATTATTATATTTTGAAATATTTTTTTGAGATTGTTCCGAAATTTTCACAATTTCTTTAAGATATTTACCTTCG
This sequence comes from Acetofilamentum sp., assembly GCA_020722645.1. Taxonomy (GTDB): domain Bacteria; phylum Bacteroidota; class Bacteroidia; order Bacteroidales; family JAFGUD01; genus JAFGUD01. Next base: position 2,044 of record DYKL01000035.1, read on the forward strand.
GGATACAAATCTAAGTATTTATCGCAATTTTGAACAGTGTATATATAACGTTCTTTTTGCTTATAACTTATACTGCCTTCTGCATATTCATAATTTGATTTTATAATATGAAATAAAATATCTTCGTAAAAATAAGTATCCGGGTAATCTTTAAGAGAATTGTTTAACGCAATATCAGCCGCATTAAAATATCCTAAATCGTAATATAATTTTGCAGAACCATAAGATTTTTGTTCTAATTTATAACGAAGAGTATCTATAAGAAAATTGCAACTGTCCACAAGATTGCTTTCAGGAAACTTTGAAAGAAAAATTTGAAAACGTGTAATTGCTTCCTCGGTAGGTTCTTGATCCAAACTCCATCTCGGTGATTCCAGAAAGTTGCAATAAGCACTCAAAAACAAAGCTTCTTCTGAGTAATTGCTATTTGGATACATATCATAAAAACTGTTGAAATGATAGCCTGCATACAAATAATCACCTGTTTTAAAATTGCACATTGCGTATAAAAAATATACTTCATCTCCAATTGATTGTCCTCTGTAATAAGGAACAATTTGTTCAAGCAAATCACTTGCCTTTAAATATTTTTCATCGGCATAATACTCTTTTGCAAATTTATATTTTAATTCATAGTCATTTGACTTCAGAAGCTTGTTGAATGTAATTTTTTTAGTAGTATCAATTTTAATAAATTCGGTAGTATTGTTTTTTGTTGTATTCTTTTTTGTACCGCAAGAAGCGATTAAAATAAGCAATAATATTAAAGGGAAAATTTTTTTCATTTATAAATAGAAATTTCTTTAATTTATAGAACTTGCAAAAATAAAAAAATGTTTGATAGAATGAAAGTTTTTAAATAATTTTGTGTTTTAAATGAATTCGATACTGAATATAAAGCACTGAATATGAATAAAATAAGCACAAAATTAAAATTCATTATTTTATTTTTTTTTATAATTTTTCCAAAAATTTTACTAGGTAATCCTGAAAAAATTTCCACTGAAATTGATTGGTTTATAATTATTATCGGTTTATTGGGAGGCTTAGCTTTATTTTTATACGGTATGGAAAAAATGAGCCTTGGTTTGAAAAAAACTGCCGGAAATGGTATGAGGCGAATGATTAACATAATATCAAAAAACAGATTTGTAGGACTTTTAGTTGGAACAATAGTTACAGTATTCGTCCAATCAAGCAGTGCAACAACTGTAATGCTTGTCAGTTTTGTGAACTCCGGATTGATGAATTTTACGCAGACTTTAAGTATGATACTCGGAGCAAACATAGGAACAACAATAACTACCCAAATTATAGCTTTCAATTTAACCAAATATTCGATAATGTTTGTTGCAATAGGCTTTTTTACAATAGTTTTTTCTAAAAATGATTCTTTGAAAAACATAGGTACTACAATTCTGGGATTCGGAATATTGTTTTACGGAATGCAACTGATGAGTGATTCAATGTCGCCATTAAGAACTTACGAACCGTTTGTTAATGCTATGAAAGGTATTGATAATTTATTTTTAAGCGTTGTCATCGGCTTAGTTTTTACAAGTATAATTCAAAGCAGTGCTGCATTTATTGGAATAGTAATAGTTATGGCTTCTCAAAGTTTTTTGAGCCTTTATGCAGGCATAGGTATGATACTTGGGGCTAATATAGGCACATGCGTTACTGCGTTTTTAGCGAGTATGAATACTAATAGAGATGCAAAACGTGTAGCAGTTGGACATATTATGTTTAAAACGATAGGAGTTCTCTTGTTTATTTTCTGGATACCTCAATTTGAAAAAATAGTGATTTATTTCAGTGATTTGATGAATGCCGGTACCGGAAGACAAATTGCCAATGCTCATACTCTTTTTAACGTTTTCAATGCATTTATAATGTTGCCGTTTACAGTTATATTCGGTAAAATAATAATGAAGTTAATTCCCGACAGTAAAATTGATGAAGAATACAAGCCTAAAATAAAACATCTGGATTATTCTCTTGTGTCAAACCCTACAATTGCAATTAGTTTGGCAAGAGCAGAGATTGTTAACTCTGTAAAACTAACTAAAAGAATAATTCAGGACATTCTTATTCCTTTTTTTGAGAACAAAATTCCAAACGATGCGTCTTATAAAAAAATATCACTAATTGATGCGGTCAAAATCCGCGAAGAAAAAATTGATTACCTTGATAAAAAAATTACTGAATATCTGACGCAAGTATCAAAAATAGGTGTAAATTCGAAAAATGCGAATGAAATTTTTACGCTTATTACTGCTGCTAATTATTTAGAATCTATCGCTGACGTAGTAATTGATGACATTTTACCTTTAATCCCGCAAAAAATAGAACTTAAAGTAAATTTTTCGGAAGAAGGTAAAAAAGATTTGAGTGAATATTATATTAAAATTCAAAAACAATTATCACGGCTGGAAAATTATTTTTCCAACAATGACATAAAAAAAGCTTTAAGTATTGCCGAAAAATGGGATAAATATAACAAATTAGACTCGGAATTCAGATTAAAACATTATCAAAGAATGAATAATGACGAACATTCTGTATTAACTCACCGAATACACATGGAACTTATTGACCACTTTCAACAAATTGGGTTCAGAATTGACAGTATTGCCAAACTAATAATAAAAATGCACAAAATATAGTGTGGTCTTTATAATAAATTTCTAAATTGTAGAAACATCTTTGCATAAACAACTAATAACCAATTCATTAAATACAAACAGATAAAAAAAACTGTTATTAATCTCAATAGTTCGGTATATTTTGAAGTAATTCGTTGATATTCAGCAAATTGATTTTGTATGTGTAACAAATTAGTAGTTGATTGAAAATCTATAATTTGCTTCCTTCTTTATCACTCAGGATGACGCTAATTGAAAAATTAACGAATTATTGAATCTTATTGCTTAATGATATAAATCAATTTTTTGCTTTTTGTTTTTTCAGATATTTGTAATTGTTTAGAATTAGCAACTTTTCTATTTGAACATTTTAAAATATATCTATGAGTCTGTATTTTATAAAAGAGGAACTTGATTTGTTTATCAACAGTCTATCCGAAATCTGCAAATGTCTTGACAAATGCAATATTGAAAAACCCGAATTTTTGGCACTAATAAACAAACTTCACCTATGTGCTGAAAACTTTTTTGCTGTCAACCAAATTTATTTCAAAGACAAATCTGAGTTTTTAAAAAATATTAAAATTGAAGAATTATCTTTTTTTGAAGAAATTAATAAAATTCACGACGATTACTTTTCAGGAACTGATGTATGTAATAAAAAACTTGTTAATTTTTTAAAGAATTGGATTATTGAATACAACAATACTTGATTTTCAAATTTATGGGAGCAACCAATCTTTTGCCTTATTTTCATCATAAAAGAACTTAGTTTCGAATTTGTGAAGTTTCAAATTCAAATCAATAGTCTGTTCAATAGAAATTTTTTCTATAAAATCATCTTTATCAATTATAAAAGCTAATTTTTCTACTTTCCCTGATAAATATGCCGGTAAAACTATACTATCAAACTCTTTTTGCATATTAGGGCTAATTAGATATTTCATGTTTACGGCATCAACCAAAATAAAATCAGGACTTTTTTCTGTAATAAATTTTGCAATATTTTCTGCTTCTTTCAAAAATTGTGTATCACTCATATTCTGAGTTGCACTCAACCATCGAAAAGACATAATTTTTAGTTCTTTATCATAATCTATAACCTGAAACCTATTTTTTAATAAATTTTTCATAACTGCTAAGTAATATTAGTTTCCACAAATTAACATTTTTTTTCTACAAAAACCATAACATTAATCATAAATTTCAAAAATAATTTAGAAAAAATCTATGCAGTAAAGGCTCTAAATCAATAAAACACTGATTATGACTATAATAAAAAAAGAATAAATCCATGTTTTTCTAAATAGTGTCTGTTAATAAAGTGCCAAGTTTATAAAGCTTGCCCTGAAAGGGTCTTAAAGCCTGCCCCGTAAGGATGTTTAATTGAATATCAAATTTTAATACTTTATAGACCCTTACAGGGCAGGCTTTTAACTTTATGAACTTTATGAACTAACTCTAAATACCTGTATAATTAAAAGGCGTAATGTTTTTCAGTCTGTTTTTTAATTCTTCGGTAACTCCAAGACTATCAATAAAATCAGAAAAATCTTTTTGAGTCAGTTTTGTATTTTTCCTTGTCAGTTCTTTCAGTTTTTCGTACGGATTCGGATAGTTTTCTTTTCTTAAAATTGTTTGTATTGCTTCTGAAATAACAGCCCAGTTATCATCTAAATCCTGTCTTATTTTTTCTTCGTTTACAGTTAATTTTTCAAGTCCTTTCAGCAAAGAATTAAAAGCTAATATTGTATGTCCAATTGGAACTCCCAGATTTCTTAGAACTGTTGAATCTGTAAGGTCTCGTTGAAGTCTGGAAATTGGTAATTTTGCAGATAAATGTTCAAAAATGGCATTTGCTATTCCCAGATTTCCTTCGGCGTTTTCAAAATCAATGGGATTGACTTTATGCGGCATTGCAGATGAGCCGACTTCCTGTTCATTTATCTTTAATTTGAAATAATCCATCGAAATATATGTCCAAATATCTCTGCAAAAGTCAATTAAAATGGTGTTTATTCTTTTTAAATTATCAAAATATGCAGCTAAATTATCGTAATGCTCAATTTGTGTTGTTATTTGCGAACGGTCCAGATTTAAGACGTGATTAACAAAAGAATTTGCAAATGCCTCCCAATCAACATCGGGATAAGAAACTATATGCGCATTGAAATTACCTGTAGCACCTCCAAACTTAGCTGAAAACGGTACTAATCTCAACAATCCCAATTGTTTTTTCAAACGTTCGATAAAAACTTCTATTTCTTTTCCTAATCTTGTTGGTGATGCCGGTTGTCCATGAGTTCTTGCAAGCATTGGTACTTCTGACCAATCTCCTGCAAAAAAATACAGTTTCTGAATAACGCTGTCAATTAATGGATAATATATCTCGTTTGTGAATTTTTGAAGTATATAAGGTGTTGCTGTATTGTTTATATCTTGTGAAGTTAATCCAAAATGAATAAATTCTTTATACAGAGATAAACCTAACTCATCAAATTTTTTTTTCAGAAAATATTCTACAGCTTTGACATCGTGATTTGTAGTTTTTTCAATATCTTTAACCTGTTTTGCATCTTCGGGATCAAATTTTCTGTATATATCTCTGAAATTTCTGAAAAACTTTTTATCAAATTTTTTTAATTGAGGCAGAGGAATCTCACATAATGCAATAAAATACTCTAATTCAACCAAAACTCTATATTTAATCATCGCAAATTCTGAAAAAAACGCTCTAAGTTCTTGTGTTTTTGAGTAATATCTTCCATCAATCGGTGAAATTGCAGTTAATTCATTGAATATCATTTTTCTGTATTTTTTAGCAAAATTAAAATAAAACAAATCATAAAAAAAAATTTAATTTTATTTTTTTATTTAAAAACTATTTCATATCTTTGCCTGAAACTAAAATTATTAATTATGAAGAAAATCATTACTTTTTTGTTTATTCTTATTGCAACAATAGGAATAAACGCACAGGAATTTGGTTTAGCACCAAAAGTTATTAAACCAAAAGACGAAACCAAGCAACAGTTTAACAAAAAAAATGATATTTCCGTAAACACTTATTCAACGGGAAAATCAATTTTAAACTATGATTTTGAAGAAGCTACCGGAACTTTTGCATCTATTTCTGCTACAGGCACTGCCCTTACGCCTAATGGTTGGGATGATGGAGAAATTGTTCTCGATTTAACCGGAACTTATACTTTTACTTATAATCTTAACCATTTTAATACTTTTAATATCAGTACAAATGGGGCTATTGATTTGGGTGGTACTGGTGATATTTCATTTACTAACGACCTCGCCGATCCAACAAAAACACCTATGATAGCTCCACTTTGGGATGATTTAAGGTTTTATGGCAATGGTGTCGGTGAGGGAATATTCTATCAGATTGACAATGTTTCCGGAGAAAATGTTCTTACAATTGAATGGTATAACGTAGCCAGATATTCATACGAAGGGATGACTGTTTCTTTTCAGATAAAATTGTATGAAAATTCAGGAATAATTGAACTTATTTATGGTGATATGACTCAAGCTTCCGGCTGGACTGCTTCAGCAACAATAGGAATAAACGATTTGGAAGGCTCTGATGCTGTTTTTGCAAGCATAACTCCCGGAACTCCGGCTACTGTCAGCAATTCCACCTCAAATAACACTATCGCCGGAACAATTATTAGTGGCATAACTTCCGGTACAATCTATCGTTTTGTTCCTATCTTTTTAACAAATGATTTAATGGCTTATGCATTAGAACCATTAACTGTAACTCCCGGAACAGATGTATATCCTATCGTTTCTGTTTTAAATTCAGGAACGACAGTTCAATCAACTTTTAATGTAAATTTATTAATTTCCCCATTAGGTAGTGCAACCCCAGTTTACAATTACGTTGAAAATGTCAGCGATAATGTTAATCCGGGTGAAATTTATCAACACACATTTTCTAATGTATGGGCAGCAGTTCCGGAAGGTGTATATACTGCAACTTTTATTGTAGAATTGAGCGGTGACGATAATACTTCAAATAACACCCTCGAAAAAACAATTGTTGTAGCTAATACAGTAAACATGTCTAACGGCACAGATACAACTTGTAACGCTTTATTTTACGATTCAGGTGGTCCGGAAGGAGAATATCAAATTAGTGAAGACTTTACCTTTACATTTTATCCTGAAACAGCCGATAAGTGGATTCAGGTTCAATTCTTAAATTTCAATGTTGAAGGTGAGCCTTATGACTATTTACGAATTTTTAACGGTACTGATACAAATGCAACTCTTTTAGCTCAATACGGTGATTTTGAGCCCGGCCATGAAATTATTAAAGCATCTAACTCTGACGGTGCCTTAACATTTCATTTTTCTTCTGATGGCAGTGTTCAATATGATGGTTGGGAAGCTTTTATTTCATGTTTCACTCCTCCTCAACATGATTTAGCTGTTGTTAATATTACTCCTGATTTTATAAATTCAGGATCAACAATTCAACCTCAAGTTACTATTCAAAATAATGCTGTTAATGATGAAAATAGCTATCAGTTATCATACACAAATTTAAATGGAACTTATACAGGATCTCAATTTTACACAGATTTAGTTCCAAGCGGTGGACAAACAATTGTGAGTTTACCCGAATGGACTCCTGCTGATGGAAATGATACATTAACTGTTACCGTTATTGTTACAGATGATGAAGATAATACAAATGATGAATTATCTAATGGTGTTTTAATAACTCCACTTGTTAATGCTTATGCTTGGGATGCTTATGCAAGTACTTCCGGATTAGCAGAAGGTCCTGTTAATATTACTCTTCCTGTGGGAAATATGACTCAAATTGCTGAAAGTTCAGAAACATTTGTTGCAGGTGCCGACATGGTTAATTTTGACTGGTATGGTATTCAATATTCAGATAGTGGTGATGCTCCACTTGTTAGAATTGACACAACAACAGGGGAACTATCTACAATTGGAACAACAGCTCCTGATATTACAGGCTTTGCTTTTGATGTTACCACTTATACTGCTTATGCAATTGATTTTGGTGGTATTTTATATACAATTGATTTGCTAACAGCACAAGCAACTCAAATAGGTGGTAATACATCTAATATAATCGGTTTAGCTTGTAATAATGCAGGTAAATTATATGCAATTTCTTTAAATGATCAATTAGTACAAATTAATGCTGCAACAGGAACCTCTACTGTTATAGGACCATTAGGCGTAGATATTAGTTATGCACAGGATATTGCTTTTGACAGAGATAATGATGTTCTTTACGGTACATTATATACTACTACCGGTGGTTTATATACAATTGATACTTTAACCGGCGCAGCTACATTACTTGCAACAATAGGCGATGAACTTGCAGGTTTTGCTATTCCTTATACTCCGGCAGGAGCTTGGGTTAATTTTACTGTAACTGACGGAACTAATCCGATTGAAAATGCATCTATTGAAATTGGAGACAAAACAATATACACCGATAATAATGGTCAAGTTACATCTTTCTTTAATCCTAATACATATACATATATTGCTACTGCTTATGGCTTTAGTGAAGTAACAAATTACTTCATTGTTGTTGATGGTGTTGATCAAGATGTCAATATTACTTTGACTGAATTACTTAGCTATAGTGTTACTTTTGAAGTTGAAAATACTTTATCTGCTCCGCTTGAAAATGCAAATATCATAATCGAATACAACGATGTTGAAGTTGCAAACGGAATGACAAATGCCTCCGGTCAATTTGTTTCAGGTGGCTTTTATCCTTATGAATACAGCTACGAAGTTACATTAGATGGTTACGATACTTATGCAGGTACATTTACTGTTGTTGATCAAAATCTTACAGTTCCTGTTACACTTATTGAAACAATGAACGCACCTTACGGATTAGCTATCGAGCAACAAAACAACGAAGCAGATGTTTTGTTTACTTGGAATCCATTAGGAGAAGAGTTTTTTGAAGGATTTGAAAGCGGAACTTTGCCAACAGGTTGGTTAGCAATTGATAATGATGGCGACAATTTTAACTGGATTAATATTGTTGAACAAGGTTATGGTTTCGACCCTTATGAAGGTTCCGGAGCAATGACAAGTGCTTCTTATGATAACACTGTAGGAGTTCTTTATCCTGATAATTATTTAATAACTCCAGCTATTCAAATAGGAGCCAATTCATTATTATCTTGGTATCACGATGCACAGGATCCTGGTTGGCCTAACGATTTTTATTATGTAAAAGTATCTACTACAGGAACAAATATTGCTGATTTCACAGAAACTGTATGGTCTGGCACAACTTCATCTGAATGGCAATCTGTAAGTGCTAGTTTAAGTGCTTTTGCAGGAGAAACAGTTTATATTGCATTCCAGCATACAAACTGCTCAGACAACTTCTGGATGAAAATTGACAATGTTTCTGTAACAAATGCAAAATATGAAGCTGTAAGTACACCGAAAATTGAAACAGTTGCTCATCAAACTGGTTTACCATTCAGAACAACCGGTTTAAGTGCTCAGGAAATTCAAGATAAATTAGAATTTTACAATAGTATTGAAACAAGGAATAATAACAAAACTATTCAAAGCTACTCAGTTTTATTAAATGACGTAGTAGTTGCAACCGAAATTACAGACAGTTCTTATGTGTTCGACAATTTAGCACCCGGTACTTATGAAGCAGGTGTATTTGGAGTTTATGAAACAGGAAACAGTGATACTTCTTATATTGAATTTACTGTTGTAATTGATAATTTAGACGATTTCAATACTGAAGTTTATTCTGTATATCCAAATCCAGTTAAAAATATTTTGAATATTAAAATTTCAAACAATGAAACTTATAAACTTCAAATTATTAGCACTAACGGTTCATTATTAATGGAAAAAGATGGTATTTGCAACGAAAGTCAAATCATTTTGAATAATCTTGAAAAAGGTGTATATATTATAAAATTATCTAACGATAATGAAGTTTATCAATCAAAACTGATTGTTCAATAAACCAATTTTTACAAATTTTAAAAAGGGATTGAAAATTTCAGTCCCTTTTTTTTGATTATATTGTAAATATTTTTTGTATTTTTGTAAAATTAAATTTACTTTTGTTTTTTAAATTATCACACACAAATCTATGAAAGTTATTTTTTCTCCCAAAAAGGCTACTCCACAAAATATGAGAGATTTAAAACTCTTGTTAAGAAAAAACGGAATTAAAACAATTGCCGAAGTAAACAAACCGACTAAAGGTGAGTTAGGCAGAGGTATTGCATCAGGTTTGGCAGCAATTCTTGCCGGCGGTGACGGATTTTTTACAAAAATCGGAGAAGCTATCGTAAAATTTGTTGAACTCAAAAAAGTTGATGTGTCAATGAAAAACGGGAAAGGAGAAGAAATTACACTTAGTGCCGCTTTGCCAAAAGATCAGGTTAGAATAATGATTAATGAATTTTTTGACAGAAAATTAATCGAAGTACAAAAGCCTAAAAATGAGGCTAAAAAAACAGATAAAAAAATAATCAGTCCTAAAAAAGCATCTACAAAAACAAAAACGACAAAGAAAACTGCAACCAACAAACTTACAAAATCAAAAAAATAATCTTCTACTTTATTTTATTGTAATCTACTTTTAATAAAATAGCAGGTTCATCTTCATTTTTGCCTTCCTGCCAGACAAGACTAAAAAGAGCAGGATACTTTAACTCAATAAAATACACATATCTGTGCATAGTAGTTATATACTCATCTGTCTTTTTTTCAGGAATCATTCTTAATCTTCCCAAAATTAAAAAATCAATTTTGTTTTTCTCTAAAAAATTAAGCAATGAATCAGGATAAACACCATAATCATTCAATCTGTCGGTAAACATAATTTCTCGAGCCTGTTCCAAATTATAATAAGAAATACCTGTTTTTTCAAGAACAATTTGAAAATCGGCATCAATTTTTTCAGGAATCTCGAAACATATATACTGCCTGCCGTCATCTTGTAAAACTATAGAGCTGATATTTATAAAATACGGGAACAGTGTATAAAATAAATCTCCGGACTGAAAAAAATCAAAAAAATAATGGTTGGTCGTGTCTGATTTTTTTTCACACTCTTCGAAAATTTGATTAACTGTATAACTTTCAACGTTATAAATACCAAAAAACTTTCTGCCTTCGCTGAAAATATATGCCATTCCGGGCTTTCGGCAAGCAACAACATAGTCCTTGGGTAAATTTTCGGCTGTCCACTTTACAACTTTCAAATAATTTTTCCAGTCATTTGTATAACCATAAAGCATATCTCCCTGAATATTTGCTTTTAAAATGGGATAATGCTTAATCGAAATATTTACTGTTTTGACAAAACTCGGTATTATTATCGCTAAAAGTATTATTACAGGCAGTATTTTGAGAATTTTCTTTTTGAAAAAATCAAAAAAATTCCATAAAGCAGTCGAAAACAACAAAACAGACAATGGAACATAAATTAATATCAATCTGATTTGATCCCACATCGTTTGCTGAGTTATAAAAGTAGCTCCTATTGCAAAAGCCAGATAAATAAGTGGAAACAAAAGTTCCTTTCTTTTTTTGAAAATAACAATAAATGTAAAAATAAACAGGAAATAAAAAAGAATTGTCAAAAAAGTATTTGTCGAAAAAGAGTCTTTCCATCCAAGAACCATCAAAAAATATTTGGATAAATAAATCTCGGAATTTTCAATAAATCTTTGAACAAATCCTGAAAAACTTTCGTGTCCGATATTTTCGTCATAAGGATTTATCCAGAACATTTTCTCAAATTGTCCCTCAAAACCTATTTTCCCGATTTTCCAATAAACTGATTTATAGATGTTGTAGGGAACGTAAAAAATGCTCACTGACAACACCGTAGCAATTATATATCTGAATTTTTTCTGAGTTAAAAAATACACTAAAGCAGCAAAAATAATACTCCAGCCAACATTTCTGGTTATTGACAACAGAAACATCAAAAAACCAAATATCAACCATTCTTTCCATTGTTTTGAAATATTGTCAGAGTAAAGACTATTTTTGTGACAAATACGATAAAAAGCGGCAAAAACACTTATCTGAAGCAGCAAATACAATGCTTCACTATATGTCTGACCACCAAAATAAAGAATTTCGAGGCAAACTGATGAATATAGTATAACACCAATTATAATTACCCAAGGTGTTTTATCTCTAAAAGCGAAATAAATGATATAAATATGAACAATTATCATCAAAAAAGACAATAATTTTAGCAAAAATAATTTTAATCCAAAAATTTTGAGGAAAAAACTTAAAAAAATCGGATAAAAAGAACCGTGCCAAGTCGGGAATGCTTCGCCATCAATAAATTTTTGAGCAGCAAGAATGTATGATGCATCGTCTTCTCCTGTGCTGATTTTCATATCAAACAACAAACCTGCAAGAACTATTGCAACGAATATTGAAATAAACAAAAAAATCTTTCTTTTGTTTTTAACAAATTCTTCGATTCTGTCAGGCAAATTGTTTATCATCGCTTAAAAATCTAATATTTTTTTATAAATAGATAAATTTTCTTCGTCAAAAACGATAAAAATAACTTTTTCGATTGTTTTATTCACGTCCTGAAAATCTTTTACTGTTTTTGTAGCTATTTCGGCTGCTCTTTGTTTTGGGAAACCGTAAATACCTGTACTGATATTCGGAAAAGCCAATGATTTGATATTATTCTGATTTGCAACCTCAAGACTTCTTCTATAGGCACTTTGCAAGAGTTTATCTTCGTTGTAGTTTCCGCCTCTCCAAACCGGTCCAACAGTATGAATGACATATTTTGCCGGCAATTTATAGCCCTTTGTTATTTTTGCATCTCCGGTATCACATCTGTTCAAAGTTTTGCATTCAGCAAGCAATTCTTTTCCGGCGGCTCTGTGAATAGCTCCATCTACTCCTCCCCCACCCAACAGACTGTTATTTGCTGCGTTTACAATAGCATCTACTTCTAATTTTGTTATATCACCTTTTTGTAAAATAATTTGATACATTTTTATGACTTTTAAGTTTAACAATACGTTATGTTATTTTTTTTTTGATAATTTTGGAAAATAGAACTTTTTTTTAAAAAATTATCGTTGAATTTTTTATAAACTGAATAAAACACTCTTAACAATTTTTCTCATAATTTATTTGTAAATATGACAAAAATGTCCGTTTTTTGTAAACATAATTTTCAAAAATAAGCTAATGGATTCTTATTTACAAATTTTAGAAAAAGATTTTTTAAACCGTAACGACATAATAACCCTTTTATCACTAAATAAAGAACAAGCAAAAAACCTTTTCAAAAAATCCGAAGAAATAAAACTCAAATATGTAGGAAATAAAGTATATTATCGCGGACTTATTGAAATGTCTAACATTTGCCGAAAAGACTGTTATTACTGCGGAATAAGAAGAAGCAACAAAAAAGTAAGTCGTTATGAACTCGAAGATAAACAAATTTTAGATGCCTGCGAATATTGTTATAAAAACGATTTTGGTTCTATTGTTTTGCAAGGTGGAGAAAGAAATGATAAAATTTTTGTCGATAGAATTTCAAATCTTTTGAAAGAAATAAAAAAATTGAGCAACAATGAACTTGGTGTAACTCTTTCGCTTGGAGAACAGACATTAGAAACCTTCAAAAAATGGAAAGAAGCCGGTGTCCACAGATACTTGCTCAGAATAGAAGAATCCAACCGAGATTTATACAAAAAACTACATCCTGATAACCAAATTCATTCATTTGATGAGCGTTTAGAATCATTATATTATTTAAAAGAAACAGGTTATCAGGTCGGCTCGGGTTTTATGATTGGACTTCCGTTTCAAACCGTTGAAAATCTGGCTGATGACCTCATTTTTTTACAAAATTTCGACATTGATATGGTTGGAATGGGTCCGTACATCGAACACAAAGATACACCTCTGTACAAATACAAAGCTCAACTCTGGTCGCTTGAAGAACGATTGTTTATGAGTTTCAAAATGTATGCTGTTTTGCGTATTATGATGAAAGACATTAACATTGCCGCAACAACTGCTTTGCAGACTATAGACCCTATGGGACGTGAAAGAGTAATCCGTTTCGCTGCTAACGTCTTAATGCCAAACGTTACACCGGCAGTAGTCAGAAAAAATTACCAGTTATACGAAAATAAACCTTGTACTGACGAAGGTGCTGATGATTGTTTGGATTGTCTTAAATCCCGTCTGAAATTAGTAAATGCTGAAATCGGACTAAATGAATGGGGTGATTCAAAACATTATTATAATCGAAATAAAACTGAAGACAACTAAAAAAATGCTACTTTATAATTCAAAAATTTTACTGGTAAACTACCTTGAAATACAATATCTGACACATATTACATTTCAGGAAGATTTAAAAATAATGACTTTAAATGAAATTAAAGCCGAGTTATTTCTTATGTTCCATAAAATGACCAAAAAAAAAGGCAGACATTTGCTTTTTGATGCTCGCAGAGTTGAACATTTGGTTGATACTGAATTTATTGAATGGTTTGACAATACAATTTTGCCTTTAATAATTTCTGAAAAAGCCGATAAAATAGTGTGGTTATACAGACCGGAAATTAAAATTCCTGATTTAAAAGAAAATGTTAAAGAGAAAATTACTCAAAAATTTTTCAATGATTCAGAACTTGCTATGAAATGGCTTTTGGATAATGCCGAAAGAAAAAAATTTAAGTTTGAGAATTAGTCAATGTGCCAATTAGTCAATGTGATAATGTGATAATTAGCAAATGAAACAATGAAACAATGCAACAAAACGTCATTGCGAGGCACGAAGCAAAACGTCATTGCGAGGCACGAAGCAAAA
>DYKL01000458.1 GCA_020722645.1 Acetofilamentum sp.
TTTTCTTTTTATCTTTGTATTGTCTAAAAAATAGTTTTTAGACTGAACTCATTAATAGAGTTTGTAAAGCTTGCCCTGTAAGTGGCTAAAAGCATGCCCTGTAAGGGTCTAAAAGTATGCACTATAAGGGTCTAAAAGTTTGTAAAGTTAAAAATGGAACAATGAAGCAATGAAACAATGCACTATAAACTATGCACTATCAACTCAACTATGCACTATTGACAATAAAAAATGACAGAAGAATTAAGTAATAAAAAATTAGGATACAAGCAAGCGTTTTTATTTTTGGCAATTTTGCCTCTTATCGGTTTTGTTATTGAGTTGCTGACCGGTAGTAAAGGTTTTAAAATTCCAAAATCTCCGGTAAATATTTATATACTTCTTGCGATTATTTTATGCGTTATTTATACCCACTTGTTTCTTTCAAAACACAGAATATTCAAGTGGTTTTCGTCTGTACCGATTGCAGTAGCAGTTATTTCATATACTACTATACTTGTGCTTTTTATGGCTTTGATACCGCAAAATGAAGCATTTAACAAAGGTATTGTCGGAAAATTCGGCTTATCGCATATTTCCAAAAATCCTGCTTTTTTGATTACATCAATTTTTTTGCTTTATTCACTGGGATTGGTTATTTTAAGACGATTAAACAAATTTACTCTAAAAAATGCCGTTTTTTTTCTGAATCATTTCGGCTTATGGATAGTTGTTGCTGTTGCAGGTTTTGGAAGCAGCGATTTGATGCGTTTAAAAATGGAAACTTGGGAAAATTCACAGCCGCAATGGATTGCTTATGACAACGAAAAAATGTACGAGTTGCCTATTGCTATTGAATTAATTGATTTTCAAATCGAAGAATTTAATCCCGAAATTGCTCTTGTTGATAATTTAACCGGAAGTGTTATTATTGACGATAAGAACAAAATTCAAATGATTGAAAAGGGCAAAAATTATTATTTGAACGACATTAAAATAGAAGTAGTTGAATTTTATGAACAAGCAATGAGAATTGATACAAATTATTACGAATTTTACGAAGCAGGCGCTGCACCTGCCGCAAAGATTAAGGTTTATGACAAAAACAATAATTTAATTGCTAATGAATGGATTTCGAGCGAAACTATTATGCAAAGTACAAATTTGGTCAAACTTGACGAAAAATACTCTGTCGGTTTATTGCCGCCTTCTCCCGAAAAATACAGCTCAAAGGTAACTTTATTCGATTCTGACGGAACAAAAATTGACACTACGATAGAAGTGAATAAGCCCTTTAAATTCAAGGGTTGGAAAATTTATCAGTTAAGTTATGACGAACAAATGGGCAGATGGTCGGAATTAAGCGTTTTTGAGCTTGTCCGCGACCCTTGGATTAGTGTTGTTTATGTTGGTATTTTTATGCTTTTGGCAGGTTCTGTTTATTTATTTTGGATTGGTAAAAAAACACAAAAATGATTTGGGAATATTTTACATATTTTGCCATTGCTTCGATAATAATTTGGTTTATATCGGCAGTAGCTGTTTATTATAAAAAAACCGAAAAGTTTGCAGTATTAACGGCAGTTTTGGGGCTTTTAATTTTGTCTGTCTTTACAACAATTTTGTGGATTCAGTTAGAACGTCCTCCTTTAAGAACTTTGGGAGAAACAAGACTCTGGTACGCTTTATTCTTGCCATTAATAGGAATAATAAGTTATAAACGCTGGAAATTAAAGTGGTTTTTGGCATATAGTCTGGGATTAGCAGTAGTTTTTTTGTTTATTAACTTCTTAAAACCCGAAAATTTTTCTAAAACTCTGATGCCGGCACTTCAAAGCCCTTGGTTTGTGCCTCACGTAATAGTTTATATGTTTGCTTATGCACTACTTGCGGCATCTTCGTTGATAGGAGTAAAAGGTTTGTTTGAAACTTATACCAAAAAAAACAACGATAATTCAATTGTTTTAGCCGATAACCTTGTTTATCTGGGATTTTCATTTCTGACTTTCGGTTTGCTTTTTGGTGGTTTGTGGGCAAAAGAAGCTTGGGGGCATTACTGGACTTGGGATCCGAAAGAAACATGGGCATTTCTGACTTGGGCGGCATATCTCGTTTATATGCACTTCAGCTATTTTCAAAAAAATCATCTTAAAACTAAATACTGGATATTGAGTTTGTCTTTTATTGTTCTTTTAATTTGCTGGTTTGGAATAAATTACCTGCCGGCAGCACAAAACAGCGTTCATGTGTATAAGTAGTAAGTTTATCGAGTTCATAAAGCTTGCCCTGAAAGGGTCTAAAAGCATGCCCTGTAAGGGTCTTTAAAGTTTGTAAAGTTATGATAATGGAACAATTCAACAATGAAACAATGAAACAATGAAACAATGAAACAATGAAACAATGAAGCAATGAAGCAATTAACAGCAATTCCTGAACAAAAATAAATTAAATAATTGAAAATCACAACAAAAAAACA
>DYKL01000459.1 GCA_020722645.1 Acetofilamentum sp.
TAAATTCAACAATTTTGCAAAGATATAAAAACTATACTAAATTAACAATACCAAAGTAAAAAATAAAAACTGAACAGAAAATACAATGAAAGATAATTTATTATTTATTTTCAAGTCAGCAACAGCAAATAAAAACAGAAAAATGATGCTAAAGAATAACCAAGCCAAATAATTTTGAATGGGCACATATTCTTTATGCCAATACCACATATCCATAAATCCGGCAACCTGTTCGACAAAAAAGTCATAGAAAACCATCAAAAACGCTGCCGGTAGAACTCTTACAAATCTATTTTTGATTGGTCTTAGAATATTATAAGTCAAATAAACCAACAAAAGCCAATTCATTCCTATAATTATAGGAATTTCGGCAATTTTTAGACCTAAACCGTTTCCATACCAATAGATACCGAAAATTTTGCCGGTTTTTACTCCAACAAATTCTATAAAAAAACCTAAAACAAAAATCACAGAAAACAAAACAATATGTTTTAATTTCAACTTATCTTCCTGATAAATTAGCAATAAAAAAAAATTAAAAAATAAAGCAACGGGAGTAAGAATAAAAAAGAAATTTCTCGTAAAAGGTACAGCAATTCCTGTTAAACCGACTATATAAAAAATAATTATAAACTTTTTAACTTCTTTAATTGAAAATTTATTAATAATTTTTTGTTTTATTTGCATTAGAAATTTTTTTTCAAAAATAATTTTTTATGGACAAAAACAAAAAAGTTGCTGTTATTGGTTCCGGTATTGGAGGTATTGCAATTGCTTTAAACCTGAAAAAACTTGGTTTTGAAGTTGATATTTTTGAGAAAAACTCAAAAATTGGAGGTAAAATCGGAGAAATCAAACAAAATGGTTTTCGTTTCGACACAGGACCTTCACTTTTTACTCTGCCCGAATTAGTTGATGAACTTTTAAATCTTTTTGAAAATGAAAAAATTTCAGCTATAAAAAATTAGAAACTGTCTGCCGATATTTCTGGGAAGACGGAACTATTGTCAATTCGTTTTCAAATGCCGAACAATTTGCTGATGAACTGTCAGAAAAAATTAAAGAACCAAAAGAAAATACAATAAATTTTCTGAAATATACATCTGATTTGTACGATATTAGTGCAGATGTTTTTATTTTCAGCTCATTGCATAAAATATCAACTTGGACAAATCCGGAGTTGAGAAAAAACGCTTCGAAAGCATTAAAGCTCAAACCATTCAGCTCAATGTTCAATGAACTTTCAAAGATGTTCGAAAAGGATAAAACAATTCAGATTTTCAGCCGTTACGCTACATACAACGGCTCTAATCCTTACAAAGCACCTTCTACATTAAATGTTATTGCACACTTGGAACATAATATCGGTGCCTATTTCCCGAAAAACGGAATGAGGCAAATTATCAATGAATTGGAAAATATTATAAAAAAATATAATATCAGCGTTTTCACAAATTCTTATGTCGAAAAAATAAATTTTGATAAAAAAGTTGCGAAATCAATTTTAGTAAACAACCAAATTCTTGAATATGATTTGATTATTTCAGATGTTGATATCAACTTTTTATACAGAAATTTACTTAAAGACCTAAAAATGCCGAAAAAAATTAAAAAACCTGATTTTTCGACATCTGCATTGATTTTTTATTGGGGAATCAACAAAAAATTTGCTGAACTTGATTTACACAATATACTTTTTTCGGATAACTACAAAGAAGAATTTGAATATTTATTTGATAAAAAAACAATCTACAATGACCCGACAGTTTATATTTATGTATCTAAAAAACATAATCAATCAGATGCTCCACAAGGCAAAGAAAATTGGTTTGTAATGATTAACACACCGGCAAACAAAGGACAGATTGATGAAAATTATATTAAAACTGCCAGAAAAAATATTATTGAAAAAATAAATCGTGTGTTAAAAACCAATATCGAAAAACATATTGAATTTGAACACATAAACACTCCCCAAAGCATAGAAAAATATACCGGCTCACTTGCAGGAGCATTGTATGGTGCAAATTCCAATTCAATTATGTCGGCTTTTAACCGTCACGCAAACTTCAGACGAAATCTTAAAAATATTTACTTTGTAGGCGGCAGTGTTCACCCGGGTGGAGGAATTCCACTCTGCATTGCATCGGCAAAAATCACTTCAGAAATCATAAAAAAGGATATTTTGCTGAAAAATAAATAATTTGTTTTGTGCTTTTGCAACAAAACCTTAATACATTTGTAATATCATATTCTATCGTTAAAAAAACGGACATTTATTATATTTCGATGTCCATTTTTATACCGATTTGACTTTCAATATAGTCCAATTTCTACTTCGTCTTATTAGCCCCCTCTCTATATTCGTAATGACACTAACATAAGATATTATTTATATTTTCTATAAGCACCTTTCTTTGT
>DYKL01000460.1 GCA_020722645.1 Acetofilamentum sp.
AAATCAATTTGCTGAATATTAACGAATTACTTCAAAATATACCGAACTATTGAATTAAATATTAAGGTACAATATTCGATTTTAATTATTTTCAATTTAAAAATTCCAATAATCAAACTTTACTACTTTATAAATTTACAAACCAAATTATGACAAAAGATAAAAAAAGCCGTCATATCGGCATTGCAGGAAACATAGGATCAGGGAAGACTTCTCTTACAAATCTTTTAGCCAAACATTACAAATGGAATCCCTACTATGAATCAGTAGATGAAAATCCGTATCTTAATGATTTTTATGAAGATATGAAACGTTGGTCGTTTAATCTGCAGATTTATTTTTTAAATAGCCGTTTCCGTCAGGTATTGGAAATTCACAACTCCGGAAAGACAATCGTACAAGACAGAACAATATACGAAGATGCATATATTTTTGCTCCTAACTTACACGATATGGGCTTGATGGCATCAAGAGATTTCAAAAACTATGTAGATTTATTCAAACTTATGACTTCGCTCGTTGAACCTCCGGATTTATTAATCTACCTTAAATGTACCGTTCCGACTCTTGTTAATCAAATTCAAAAAAGAGGAAGAGACTACGAAACAACTATAAGCATCGATTATCTTTCTAACCTGAACGAAAGATATAACAACTGGATTGAAAACTATAATCTGGGAGAACTTCTCGTAATTGATGCCGACAAAATTGATTTTATTGAACGCCCTGACGATTTAAGTATAGTTATTGACAAAATAGACGCCAAATTGTTTGGTCTGTTTTAAAAAAAAGCCCATTTAAGGCTTTTTTTGTAGCCCCAACAGGACTCGAACCTGTATTTAAAGTTTAGGAAACTTCCGTTCTATCCCTTGAACTATGAGGCCTTTTAATCTAATATAAAAAAAAGCCCAATTTCTTTTGGGCTTTGCTCACCTGGCTGGACTTGAACCAGCGGCCCACGGATTAACAGTCCGTTGCTCTAACCGACTGAGCTACAGGTGAAGAATTTAAAAATGCGTTGCAAAGATAATTCTATTTTTTATTTCAACAAAAAAAAAATAAAATTAATTTCAAAAAAATTTTTTGTTTAATCATTTTGTTGTTTTTTTGCGTTTTTAAATTAAATAAATATTTATACTTTATCATTATGAATACACTATTAACCGTCGGAAGTGTGGCTTTTGACCAGATAGAAACTCCTTATGGAAAAACTGATAAAATTTTGGGAGGTGCAGGCACTTTCAGCTCGCTTGCTGCTTCTAACTTTAAAATTACAAATAATTTAGTTTCTGTTGTTGGCTATGACTTTCCAACACAGTATCTTGACATTCTTAAAAATCATAATATTGACATATCAGGTGTAGAAATAAAAAAAGATGAGAAAACTTTTTTCTGGTCAGGAAAATATCACCAAAATATGAATCAACGTGATACTCTTATAACAGAACTTAACTCATTAGGTACTTTTGTGCCCAAAATACCTGAAAATTTCAAAACTCCCGATGTTTTGATGCTTGGAAATTTAACTCCTGTAATTCAAAGGCAAGTAATAGAACAATTGAAACAAAGACCAAAAATTATTGCTATGGACACAATGAATTTTTGGATGAACAGTATGCTAGATGAATTACTGACAACAATTTCAATGGTTGATGTTTTAATTATAAATGATGAAGAAACAAGACAACTTTCGGGTGAATATTTTTTACCTGTTGCAGCAAAAAAGATTTTGAAAATGGGACCTAAATTCGTAATTGTTAAAAAAGGAGAACACGGTGCTTTAATTTTCTCTGAAAAACAAGTTTTTTCTGCTCCGGCTCTTCCATTAGACATTGTTTTTGACCCAACAGGCGCAGGAGATACTTTTGCAGGCGGATTTACAGGTTATTTGGCTTTTACAAATGATTACTCATTTGAAAATATGAAAAATGCAGTTATTATAGGTTCTGCACTTGCTTCTTTTACTGTTGAAAAATTCGGCACCGAAAAAATCCAAAATTTAAGCAAAATTGAACTTTTAAACAGAATTGACAAATTTAAAAATCTTACAAATTTTTGTTTACCCGAAGAGATTTTTTAAAATATAAAAAAACGCTTGAATATCAAGCGTTTTCTTTTAATATTTTCATTGCTTCGGCTAATGTCAGATTTGATAATGACTTTGCCTTTTCGTAATGTTCACCGCAAAACCATTCTAATCCGGGTGGATGCCCGATATAACCTTTTTCTTCCATGATTTTTATAGTTTCTTCGTCTTTTTCTGTCAAAGCAAATTGAACCAATCCGCCTTCGTTAAAAAAATGTTTATCACATATTGCACAAATTGGAGGACGCATAATTATAATTATAAAGTTTGTAATGAAAGTTCATTTGTTAAATTTGGGTTAAGGCGTTTAAAATCAATCGTTGTGTGAT
>DYKL01000461.1 GCA_020722645.1 Acetofilamentum sp.
TCATTCGAAATTCATCATTCATCATTCGTCATTCGTCATTCGAAATTCATCATTCGATATTCTACATTCATTATTCTTTATAGTCAAAATTTTCAATATACTCCATTCCACAAACAGGGCAAGTACCAAACACATCACTTCCGCTACCTTTGCAATGATTAGGACAGATATATTTCGAAGTATATTCTTTACCTAATTCAACATCGTTTTGTATGACAGTTGTATCAACTTTGTTTGTCAAAGTATCATTTTCGTTATCTGATTTGTCACTCTTACAAGCGAATATAATGCATGATAAAATTAGTAGCGATAAAATAAATATTTTTTTCATTGTTTCATTTTTTTTCGGTGCAAAAGTAAAAAATTATAAAAGAAACAATACTAATATTGCATAATTTTTCAAACAAATGTAATTTATCCATTTATTTTTAAAAACTGATTATAAAATTAGCATATATATGAAACGTTTACAAATTAAGTTTTTTTTTATGCAGATAATCAATTGTAATATTATCTTTGTACAAAAATATTTTTTGACGACAATTGATCTCTAATGAAGCAAATAAGCATTTTAATTATATTCGTTTTTCTTTCAAAATTTATGTTTTCACAAGAGAAAAAACAAATTGAAATAATTCACGCAAATTTTATAAGGACAACAGAACAACTCGGACCGGCTGTGAAAGTATTAGTCGGACAAGTTGCTATAAGCCACGACAGTACAACTTTGTACTGCGACAGTGCTTTATATAACACTTCAACAAAAAAAATAGATGCATTCGGAAACATACAAATTCAAAGGCTTCATAATTGGGATACTATTTATTTATTCGGTGATACTCTGCATTATAACGGTAATAACAAAATGGCTCAAATGAGAAATAATGTTGTTCTGGAGCAGGATACAACAGAACTTACAACTGATTTTTTGGATTATGACCTGAATAACAAAATAGGGACATACAGACACGGAGGAAGAATTATCTCCGGAAGCGATACTTTAATAAGCAAAACCGGATATTTTTATTCAACTTCAAAAGATGTTTTTTTTAAAAAAGATGTTCAAATATACAGCAGCAAAGCAAAAATTTTCACTGATACTCTCAAACATAATTTAAACACTAGAATTTCATATTTACTCGGTCCATCTGAAATTTACAGCGATTCTACTTATATTTATGCAGAATTCGGCAGATACGATTACAATGAAAACAAAGCATACATAAGTCGTCGTTCAAAGATTATAAGCGGAGAACATTCAATTACAGCCGACAGTTTGTTTTATGACAGAAATGAGGGTTTTGGCAAAGGTTTTAAAAATGTTGAGATTATTGACACTATCCAAAATATGATTTTAAAAGGACATTACGGCGAATTTTACGAAAAAGCTCAACTTTCTATGATGACAGATAGTGCAGTTTTTATAGAAATTGACGGAATTGATACACTATGGCTGCACAGCGACACTTTATTGTCTTACATTGACACTTTAAAGGACGAAGTTGATACAATACCTTTCAGAGTTGTATTTGCATATAATCACGTAAAATTATTCAAAGAAGATTTACAGTTGAAATGTGATTCGATGGTTTACAGTCAGCTTGATTCACTGCTTATGCTTTTTGGAGAGCCTGTTTTGTGGTCTGAACAAAACCAAATGAACGCCCAATATATCGAATTTTATATGTCTCAAAACGAACCCAAAGAAATGTATATGTTCGATTCGTGCTATGTCTCTGAAAATGTTGATTCGGGCAAAATTAACATAATCAAAAGCAATTTTGTTCACGCATGGTTCAAAAACAAAACAGTAAATAAAGTTCAGGTAATCGGCAATGTTGATGCTCTTTATTTTATGATTGATGACGTAGATTCTACTGACATAGGGGTTGGAGTTATACATTGCGATTCTATGAATATATTTTTAAGTCAGAGTCAAATCAAACTTCTTGTCCCTTTTAACAATCCTAAAGGCTACATATATCCGCCTGACAATGTTCCTCCTGAAATGAAAAATATTAACGGTTTTTTTTGGTATGAATATTACAGACCTATAAATAAAGATGAAATTTTTATCTGGAAAAAAGAAGATTAATGTGATAATGTGATAATTAGCCAATGTGATAATGTGCCAATGTGATAATTAGCCAATGTGATAATGTGCCAATGTGATAATGTGCCAATGTGATAATGTGCCAATGTGATAATGTGCCAATGTGATAATTTGCCAATGTGATAATGTGCCAATGTGATAATGTGCCAATGTGATAATTTGCCAATGTGATAATGTGCCAATGTGATAATTAGCCAATATGATAATGTGCCAATGTGATAATTAGCCAATGTGATAATGTGCCAATGTGATAATGTGCCAATGTGATAATGTGCCAATG
>DYKL01000036.1 GCA_020722645.1 Acetofilamentum sp.
GCACATTATCAAATTGGCACATTATCAAATTGGCACATTATCAAATTGGCACATTTTAATTATTGGAAATAAAATTTTAAAAAATGAATGAAACATTAAAAAAAATCAAGATTATTTATTTTGCAATTTTTGCGCAATTTGTTGTTGTTGCAGGTGTCGTTATTTTGCTGAAATATTTAGAAATTATTGAAGATGTAATCACACTTGATAACAAACTTACTATGATTATTCCTGTAATAATGATTATTGGCATAATTGCAGCCTATTTTATATACGACAGAATAGCTAATTCAGCAAAAAAAGTCGAAGAACAAGAAATAAAATTATCGAAATTTTTCAGAGCTTCTCTTTTAAAATTGGCAATGTTCGATTTTGTAGGATTTTTAACTGCAATTATGTTAATTCTGTTGTACCAAAAAACATACATTTATATGTTAGGTATTGTGCTTGTTTTTTATATTCTGAATTTTCCTAATGAATTAAAATATAAAAAAGACTTTTTTGGCAAAGAAAATTCTTTTTTTCAAGAATGAAATCTCTTCCATTTCATTTTTTACCTTAAATCCGCAAGTTTTTTCGTAAGTGGTTGCAGGTGAAAACACCTGCAACATATAGTTTGCACCAGTCAGGTGTTTTCACATGACTGAATTTCAGATATATAAGTATAGACTTACGGATTTAAGGTTTTATAATAATTAGTGTTAGTTCTTAAAGTTCATAAAGTTAAAAGTTCATAAAGTATTAGCATCTGATTTTCAACATAAGACCCTTACAGTGCAGGCTTTTAGAGCCTTTAAGGGCAAGCTTTATAAACTAGGTACTTTATTAACAGACCTAGTTGAAAAGTCTTAAACATATCAATTGAAAAAAAATACGTTTTTTGATTTAATATGCATAATATAAAAATACTACTTTTTTTACTCATATTGACTGTAACTTTCGCAAAATCGCAAAATTCAACTACATTATTTTTCGAAGACAAAATATATTCCGGTTACATAGTCAATAATTTTTTAGGATATGATTCATTTCCAAAGCTAAAACCCGCTTTAATAAATGAGTTTAAAGTCGGACACAAAACAAATGGAAGCAATATCTGGCATCAGTTTTATTATTATCCTGAAATTTCAATATCTCTTTTGTACGGCAATCTAGGAAATAATAAGCAGTTTGGTAAAATTACAGGTTTAATACCAAACATCAGTTTTAATTTGAAAAATCATAATAATTCATCGTTAAAAATAAATTTAGGCTGGGGGATATCGTATTTCGATAAACCTTATGATTCTGTTTCAAATCCGCATAACATATTGATTGGCAATAATATAAATCATACTGCAACAATTAATTTAAACTATCAGCAATATCTGGCAAAAAACTTGTTTTTAACGTTCACCGGAGCTTATTTACATTCTTCAAACGGTCATTATCAGGTGCCTAACGGAGGTATGAATCTTGCTCTTGTTTCAGTTGGCTTAAAAAAGTATTTCGGACAAAATCCTCTGCTTAATGAACAGTCAATACCTGAATTCAACAAAAAAACTGACTTCTATTTCAGCTTTGGTGTGGGTATTCACGAATTTGCAGGTACTTTGCATCCGGTCGGTACTCCAAAATATAATGTTTACGACATTAATCTCTTATTAAGTAGAAATTATAAATATTTCGCAAAATACTTTATCGGTGCTTCTGTAAAATATTATGAATCATTTTATTATCAAATTTATAAAAACAATATATATTCAAAAAATATAAGACTTAATTCCTCTGTTTTTACATTTATTTTGGGAAATGAGTTTCAATTCGGAAAGTTCGCAATTTTTGTATATGGTGGACTAAATTTATATCAACCTTTTGTGCGAAATTATATATATAAAGATGAATTAAAATTTAATATCAACAACATTTTTGAACTTCTAATAAGTACAAAATTAGGTATGAGATATTATTTGCTTGACCCTCATAAATTTAACTTCAATATTTATTCCTCTTGGGCTATTAAAGCCCATTTTGGCAATGCAGATTATACTGAGCTTGCAATAGGATTTGTTTTTTAGAAAAATTATCGCTCTATTCCGCAATATTAAGATGCTGAAATAAATATAGTCCGTAGGACTAAAATAATGATAACCACGAGTTTCAAGTCGTGGTAGAAACAAAAAAAACTCGTTACAAGCACAAATGTAAATTATTAATTAAATGTAGAATGTAACGAAATTTTAAACGTTAATAAAAATAAAACCTTAAATCCGCAAGTTTTTTCGTAAGTGGTTGCAGGTGAAAACACCTGCAACATGTAGTTTGCACCAGTCAGGTGTTTTCACCTGACTGAATTTCAGATATATAAGTATAGACTTACGGATTTAAGGTAAAATCAAAAAATTAGTATCAAAATTAATGAATATATTGTTTTTTTAAAATATAATTATCCTATCTTAATATTGCGGAAAAGGACAAAAATTATTTTCCTTGCTCTTAAAAATGAAAAATTAACCTGAATTTTTCATTACTTAATAACTCGAATATTAGACCTTACAACAAAATCTTAAGAAATTTTAAATATCAAAATTTTAATTTGCAATTTGTGTAAATTTGTATTTTAAGGATAAAAATATATTAATTATGAGATGCTTTTTATTTATTTTAATAGTTTTGCTAAATTTTTCAATGTCTGGACAAGATACAACAATAAGTTGGCTTAGTTTTGAAGAAACAGCTCTTAAATTCCAAGAAAAACAAAAGCCGATTATGATTTTTATGTATGCTGAAGATGATACTATTTCTGAAAAAATGATAAAAGAAACTTTCAGCAAAAACGAAGTGGTAAATTATTTAAATATACTGTATTATCCTATCAAATTAAATGTTTACAGCAATGATACTATTACATTTTTCAATAACACAAAATTTTATAAACTTCCTGATGAAAAATATCACTCACTTGTTAATTTTTTAACGGGCGACAGTGTAACTTCACCTTTAATGGTTATTTTTAATAAACAAGCCGAAGGTAGGGTTTTTTACGGTTTCAAAAACAGAGATTCAATTTTTGCCACATTAATTTATTATTCCGAAGAAATTTATAAATCAACTACTTATGAAGACTGGGAAGAAATATATTTTAAAGCATATCCTCCCGGACAACAACAAATTATGACTAGATTAATAATTCGTTGGCAAACAATTGACGAAATGAAAACTGAATTTGAGCAGAAACCGAAAAAAATTCTGATAGATTTGTATGATAATTACAGTGTAGCTTCAACAGTAATGAAAACACAAACATATAATAAGAAAGAAATTGCAGAATATTTGAATAAAAATTTTTACAGAGTTTCTGTTGAATTACGTTCGACACAAGAATTTGAATTTTTAGGTGTTACTTATAAAAATTCAGGACCACCATACAATTATCATCAGTTTGTATATTCAGTTTTACAGGGAAATTTTAAATTTCCGGCATTTATTATTTTAGATGAAGAAATGAATTTGTTGGACAGAATTCAGGTTTTTTTAACACCACAGGCAATTGATCCTATTTTACATTTTTACGGAGATAATTATTATAAAACACAAAATTATGAAGAATTTTTAAAAAATTATAAAAAATAAAAATTTTATTATACCATAAAACGATGTATATCAGATAAATTAGTAATTTACTTGAAGAATTTTTTAAATATTTTTGGAAAATAAAAAAAAATTCCTATTTTTGTACAAATTAAGTTTTTGATGGAAAATAATAATTATTCTGAACTGGTAAACAAACTAAAAAAGCATATTGCTGATTTAATTACGCTTTTTGAAAGAACAAAAGAAGAAAATAATCATTTATTTAACGAAAATCAAAAACTTATTGAAATAAACAAAAAAAAAGATGAAGAAATTAAAAAAATTCAAGATAAATTAGAAACTTATAAACTCAGTAATGCATTTTTAATAACAAGTGAAGGGAATGATATCTCCGAACAGAGACACGATGCTAAAATCAAAATTAATCGAATAGTAAAAGAAATAGACCAATGCTTAGCATTGCTAAATAAATAATGGAAAAAGATAATTTAAATATTACAATCAAAATCGGCGAAAAAAGTTTTCCGATGAAAGTTCCTTTTTCAGAAGAGGAATCGTATCGAAAAGCCGGCAATCTTGCTCAGGAAACATATTTAAAATACAAAAACAAATATATTAATCTTTCTTCGGAAGATATACTTACAATGGTGGCATTCGATTTAGCAAAAAGATTTATTGATTTGAATGCAAAAAAAGAAAATACAGAACTTTTTTTGGAAATCAGTGAACTTGTTACAAGTCTTGGAGAATATCTCGAAGCTCAATGATATAGTCTGCATAATTTCTTTTTGAGTTGAAAACTCAACATATTACACATTAAGATAAAGCTTGGCTGAACTAAATTGTGCCTCTTTTGAGGATTTTTGATATCAGACAGCAATCTTATTCATGTCAGTTAGGAGTTTTCCTAACCACTAAGAATTATGCGGACTTTTTTAAAATAGCCCTTCCTAATTTATTTCATTTGCTTTACACAAAAAAAATAAAGGAATGAAAACGTATGGAACCCATTTATGTAATTTTAATTGCAATTTTTTCTCTAATAATAGGCTTCGCCGTCGGTTATTTCATCAAAATGAAATTTTTATCTAAAAAAGCTGACGAAATTATAGCAGAAGCAGAGAAAAAAGCCGAAATCATTAAAAAAGACAAATTGTTGGAAGCGAAAGAAAATTTTTTGAAATTAAAAAGCGAATTCGACAATGAAACAAAAGAAACAACTTTAAAACTACAAAGAAACGAAAACAAACTGCATCAGATTGAAACCGGTCTGAACAGACGCAGAGATGATTTACAAAAGAAAGCAAAACAAATTGAACAAAAGAAAAAAGAAATTGATGCTATAAAAGAAAATCTTAATCTGCAAATTGAAATTATTGAACAAAAGAAAACTGAACTCGAAAACATCTACTCAGAACAAGTTGTAAAACTACAAAATATTGCGGGAATGTCAATTGAAGAAGCAAAAGAACAGCTTGTACAATCTTTGAAAGAAGAAGCCAAAACCGAAGCAGAGCAACAAGTCAACGAAATTATCGAAGACGCAAAACTTTCTGCTCACGAAAAAGCTAAAAAAATTGTAATAAAAACAATTCAAAGAGTCGGAAGCGACGTCGCCTCTAATAATTCAATTACTGTATTTCATATAGAAAACGACGAAATCAAAGGTAGAATTATCGGACGTGAGGGTAGAAATATAAGAACATTAGAAGCCGCCACAGGAGTCGAAATAATTGTAGATGATACTCCCGAAGCAATTGTACTTTCAAGCTTTGACCCTTTCCGTCGTGAAATAGCAAGATTGTCACTTCAGCAATTAGTTGCAGACGGCAGAATTCACCCTGCAAGAATTGAAGATATCATTGCAAAAGTCAAAAAACAACTTGAAGAAGAAATTCTCGAAATAGGCAAAAGGACTTGCATTGACTTGGGCATTCATAACCTGCATCCTCAATTAATGCGTTTGGTAGGAAAAATGAAGTATCGTTCTTCTTACGGACAAAATTTATTACAGCACTCTATCGAAACTGCAAAATTATGTGCTATTATGTCGGCAGAACTGGGATTAAATGTCAAAATCGCAAAAAGAGCCGGTCTGTTGCACGATATTGGCAAAATACCTGAAGAAGAAACTGATCTTCCTCACGCTTTATATGGTATGCAAATTGCTGAAAAATTTGGCGAAAAACCTATTGTTTGCAATGCTATTGGTGCTCACCACGATGAAGTGGAGATGGATAATATGATTTCTCCTATTATTCAAATTTGCGACGGTATTTCGGGTGCAAGACCGGGTGCAAGACGCGAAGTAATTGAATCTTATACCAAAAGACTGCAAGATTTGGAAGCTCTTGCTCTTTCTTATAAAGGTGTTTCAAAAACTTATGCTATTCAAGCCGGTAGAGAATTAAGAGTAATTGTTGCAAGCGAAAAAGTTTCTGACAAAGAAGCTGATATTTTATCGTATGAAATTGCCCGTAAAATTCAAAAAGAAATGACATATCCGGGACAAATAAAAATTACTGTTATTCGCGAAAAAAGAGCTGTTAGCGTTGCTAAATAAAATTTAATACTTTTTTATAAAACCTGCTTTCATCAAAGCAGGTTTTTTGTTTTTAAAGTTAAACTCTAACTCTTCAGTTTTTTAGAGAATAGTATTACATTTATAACAGATACACAGTTATTTAATCATTGTTTTGCACAAAAACAAGTATTACGTAAATAGACAATTTGATTTTAGAATAATTATTTATAAACTGCTGATTATGTGAATATTGTAAAAACCAATTACCCAAAAGTGAAGAGTTAGGGGTTAAATCAGTTAATTACGTAAAATCTTTTATTTACAGCTTGTTAAATCATTATAAGACAACTGCTTTTTTCTTTTTTTTTATTCATTTTAACTATTTTTTCTTTGAAATTTGATTTTTTTATGTTTAGTTTGTGAATTATTTTCAAAAGGTGCACTTTAAATGAATACATCAGAACAATACGATGCAGTTATAAATAAATGCGAAGAGATTTTTTCAAAAAAATTAAAGGATTATGGTACTGCATGGCGCATTTTAAGACCCGAATCACTAACTGACCAAATTTATATCAAGGCTAACAGAATCAGAAGCATTGAAATTATTGGTGAAGCAAAAATTGACGAAGATATTTCTGGAGAATTTATTGGCATAATAAATTATGCCATTATAGCCTTAATACAAATGGAATTAGGTTATTCAGAAAAAATTGATTTGGAAATACAAAAAGCCTCCGAATTGTATAAAAAATATTTTATCGAAGCAAAAAATTTAATGATGAAAAAAAATCACGATTATGGCGAGGCATGGAGAATGATGAGAGTTAGTTCATATACCGACCTTATCATGATGAAAATTTTCAGAACAAAACAAATTGAAGATAACAAAGGAAAAACTATTGTATCAGAAGGTGTAGATGCAAATTATTATGATATGATAAATTATTCGGTTTTTGCTTTAATTAAATTATCAGAATAAAACAAAAAACAGGATATTTAATAACAATTAGAAAAATTTTATAGCAAATGAAGAAGTATTTATATCACTTTAGTAGAATATTTATAGGAATTGTTTTTATTTTTTCGGGATTTGTAAAAGCAGTTGACCCAATGGGGACTGCAATTAAATTTTCCGATTACTTTAATTATGCTTTTAATTTACCGGGACTAACTCCGCTATCTTTACCACTTTCTTTGATTTTATGTGCATTAGAATTTGCTCTTGGTATTACTTTGTTGTTAAATTTGATAACAAAAGCATCTTTGTGGGGTTCTGCTTTGCTTATGATAATTTTTACACCTTTGGCTTTTTATCTTGCTGTTGCAAATCCAGTTGCTGATTGTGGATGTTTTGGTGATGCAGTTATTCTGACTAATTGGCAAACTTTTTGGAAAAATATTGTTATTGACTTTTTTTTGGTTCTTGCCTTAATCTGGAAAAATGAATTTCCCTCTAAAATAAAACATAAAACTCAGCAAATAACATCCACAATAATTTTTTTAGTTGTTTTTGGTTTTGAATTATACAATTACAGCTATTTACCGATTTTAGATTTTCGTCCATATAAAGTTGGCAATTATATTCCTGAACTAATGGAAATACCTCCCGATGCCGAACCGGATATTTATGAAAATACTATGATTTACAAAAACAAACAAACAGGTGAATTAAAAGAATTTTCAGAAGATAACTATCCATGGCAAGATACTTTAACTTGGGAGTGGGTAGAAACAAAAAGCAAGTTGGTAAAAAAAGGATACGAACCGCCGATCCACGATTTTGAGCTTATTGACCTAAATGGTAATGATTTAACTGACTATGTCCTTTCAATCCCTGACACATCAATTATGGTGGTTACATATACACTCGAAGAAATTAATTCTAAAAATCTCGTTAAAACTAAAAGTTTTATCGACACTTTTAAACAAAAACTTCCTAATACACAAGTCTTTTGCGTTACTTCTTCTAATGAAAACGTAATAAGTGAATATATTGAAAAATTTGAACTCGAAGACTGGACTTTTTGTAAAATTGACGAGGTTACTTCCAAAACTATCATACGATCAAATCCGGGTTTAGTATTATTAGATGAAGGATATATTGTAGAAAAGTTACATCATAATAGTTTAAATGACAAAAAAATAAAACAATTTTTTAAAAAATAGATTTAAAACACATCTTTGTAAATTATTGATTTAAAGACATTTAAATATTAGTCTCTGTTTATCGACAACAAATTTGTTAAAAATGTTTCGAGAAGTTGTTTGTTTTCTCATTTTTTATTATATTTATCAAAAATTTAGGGAGGACAAACAATGGCAAAAAAAATACTTCAAAAATCACCTTGCTCTTTGTCTGAGCATATAATCAGTGTAATAAACGGTACTCGTCGTTTTGAAAACATTTTCCGTTCTATGGTTCGTATGATAATCGGCGACTCTTTGAGTGTTCATAAGGTTACTGTCAATGGAAAAACTTTGTACGACTACGAAATTTTCAGAACACACAAAAAACATATCATCGGAATGTATGAAGAAATAAACAGTTTTGTTTCTTTCATCAAAGATGCTGCCGAAGGTGGTTCTTCCCGTGAAATGGCATTTGTGTTAATAGGTGAACCCGGTAATGGAAAAACATTTTTTGTCGATTTTATAAGTTCATTATACAGAGATTTTATTTCTATCCCTGAAAATAACCGTTTTACATTCCGTTTTAAAAATCTAGAAAAAATAGGAGGTTACGGCAAAATAACTTCAATTGAATCTCAAACTTATGAAGACCCGATGATTTTGGCAATGAATTTATTTGAAGACAAAAACGCAAATATTGATTATCTTAAAAAACTTGGCGCTTCTAAACAACAAATTGATGCTTTTTACGAAGATTACCGTCCTCTTGGAGCTGACACCTTATATATATATGAACAAATTAAAGATTATTTAGACAATGATTTTGAAAAAATTGACGATTTTATTGAAGTTATTAAGATTCCTGTTAGCGAGTCAAGAGGAGTTTTAACCGGAAAATATGCCGCAAAAGACAAAATTACATCATCTGCTGTTGATTTGCTTGGCGATGAATCTATTACAAGACTTTTGCATATTACTGACCCCAGTAACCCGCACCGTTTCGACCTCCGAAGAGGAGCTCTTGCACGTGTCGCCGGTGGTGGTATTCATTTTGCTGACGAAATTTTTAAAAACAAACGTGATTTGGTTCAGGTGTATCTTGGAGTAATTCAAAACAGAACTATCGAAATTGAAGGTTTTAAATGGCCCCTCGATACTTTGATTATCGCTACAAGTAATAACTCCGAATTTGCTCGTTTCCTTGAAGAAAAAGAACAGGCTCCTATTGTTGACCGCTGCCGCCTTGTTTATATGTCTCACAACACTGATTACAAACTTCAGCAAGAATTAACTTCTTATGCAATCGGTAACCGAAACAAAACTACATATACAGGCGAAAGTTTACACATTGACCCTAATTTGAACTATGCTGTATCTGTTGCTTTTACTTTGACAAGAATGCCCAGAAATGAAAAACTTACGCCGGTTGAAATGATGAAACTCGCTGCCGGTGATGTTGCCGGTGAAAAAAGTATCCAAACTCTCAACGAAGTTATTAATAAATTAAATTCTGAACCCGACATTACTAAAAGATTTGGTCAGAAAGGTCTGGGGCATCGTAATCTTGGCAGAGCAATTCAAATTTTGCTCGAAAAATCAGAAACACAAGAAGGAAAATGTATGTACGCCGGTGATGTGTTTGATGCTATCGAAAATGTTATTATTGACTATGTTCAAGACCCTAATGACAGGACAAAATATCTCGAAGACCTGAAAATCGGCAAATCTCTGTATCGCAAAAATATTATGACTTCTATTTTTAATGCTTATATGGACGAACCCAATGCTATTGAAAAAGATGTGATGAATTACGTTAATATGATTATTGGAATTGATGCAAAAAACCTCGGTAGCGACAGAATTTGGGCATACAAAGACCCGCAAACAGGTAAACTTATTTCTGTTAAAATTGATGAAACTTTTATTAATAGCGTTGAAGAAAGGCTTGGACTTAAAACTAACGAACAAAAACAAAGTTATAGAACTACAATTGCAAAAATTTACGGTCAAAAGTTAATTCAAAACCCGAATTATAACTTTATGGATAACAACGACTTAGTTAAAGCTGTTACCGATGTCCGCCTAAAATCTGATATTGCCGGAGCCGGCAGCCTTGTAGGCGCTTTGGCTAATCGTACTAATGAAGAAAATCAATTACTTTACAACAGAATGATTAGCACTATGACTAAAAAACTTAACTATTGCAACACTTGCGCTCAAAAAACAATTGAATATTTCTGTACACTTGATGATGCTGATTAATTATTAGTGAATTATAAATAAAGAATAATGAATGTCGAATTTTGAATTTAAGAATTTTGAACAATTCAACAATGAAGCAATGAAACAATGGAACAACTCAACGATGATGAAATAAAAAAACACGATTTTGAAGGTGAAAAAAACGAAAAAAAATCTTCAAATACACATTCAGGTGAAATATACTTATGGAATGACTTTCAATTACTTTTAAATTTTAAACCTTTTAATTCTGAATTTCCTGTTACTAATCTCAAAACTCTTGATGAACTGGTTGAAAAAGACAAACAAAGAGAAAAAGACGGTTTTCCGAAGAGAATAAGATTTGGTAAAGTTGTAAAACCACTGTCGGGAAATAAGGCAAAAGTTGTGGTTGTACCAACAACTACAGAACCTAAATTTTATCACGATGACTCAATAACCGAAGACGAAGAAGAAACAACAGGCGGTTCAGGAAAAGGAGAAGAAGGCGAAATAATCGGCAAACAATATGCAGATCCACATCAGGGCGAAGGTTCAGGTGAAGGGGCAGGGCAGGGCGATAGTGAAGACCACGACATAGCCGCTGATGCACAGGAATTAGGAAAAATTCTTACCGAAGAATTTCATCTGCCTAACCTTAAAAATAAAGGCAATAAGCATTCTCTAAAAAAATATACATACACACTGACAGACAGAAATCGTGAATTTGGACAGTTACTCGACAAAAAAGAGACTTTGAAAAGTATTATCAAAACAAATATTGTTCTTGATAACATAAATCCTGACGACTTTTTCGACCCTTCAAACCTTGTCATAAATCCGAAAGATAAAATATACAGAATAATGTCGAAAGAGAAGGACTTTGAAGCTCAGGCAGTTGTGTTTTTTGTGCGAGATTATTCAGGCTCTATGTCCGGTAAACCGGCAGAAATTGTTGTGTCACAGCATCTTATGATTTACAGTTGGCTGATGTATCAGTATCAAAGCAATGTTTTGACTAAATTTATTGTCCACGATACCGAAGCAAAAGTAGTACCCGATTTTTATACCTATTATCGTTATCAAGTTGCCGGTGGTACTTATGTTTTCCCAGCTTTTGAACTGTTAAACAAAATTATCGAAACCGAACAATTGCAGAAAGATTACAATATTTACGTTTTTTATGGTACAGACGGAGATGACTGGGAAAATGACGGCAAAAAAATGCTTGATGAACTTAGGAAAACGCTTGTTTATTCTAGTCGTTGCGGAATTACAATTGCAAAAAATTCATGGGCAAAAGGTCAAAAAACTGTGGTAGAAAAATATATTGAAAGTTCAGGTTTGCTTACTGATAAAAAGGAATTTTTCAAAATGGATACACTTGAAGCTGAAAAAGCAACTGACGATGAAATAATTAAATCTATTAAAAAACTGATACAGTAAATAGTGCATAGTTGAAAGTGCATAGTACATAGTGCATAGTTGATAGTACATAGTGCATAGTTGATAGTGAATAGTTCACAGTACATAGTTCATAGTTCATAGTGCATTGTTGATAACTAAATATAGGCGTAAGCCAACAATTTAACAATGAAACAATACAACAATGAAACAATGCAACAATTTAACTCGATAAACTTGAGACTGTTTTATGAAACTAATTGACCAACATAGTAAAAAAATAATGGAAGAATGCAAAATCAGGGCAAGAGATGCAGGTCTTGTTTTTGACAATGAAACTTTGGAATATATTGTTACTAACAGAGATATGTTGGAACTTTCGCCAAAAGGTATGATTCCGACATTATATGATTATTGGGTTAATGATGTTGAAACTATTAAAAAGAAAGAGATTTATAAACTTTATCCTTCTAATCCATACGAAACCGTTATAAATACTCGCCCTGCTATATCTTTTTATAATGACAACAATCCTGATTGGCTCAATATAATGATTTTTTATCACGTTTTAGGACATATTGACTTTTTTCAGAATAATATTTTTTTCAGAGAAACTTGGAACTACGATTTTGCAGGTAAAGCCTTAGCCGATAAACGATTAATTAACAGTCTCAGAAGCGAATACGGAAGGTGGGTAGATTATATTATTGAATTTAGCAGAAATATAAACAACCTGAATGGATATAATAAAATTTTATCACATTATAGAAACGAAAAAAAAGATGAAACATCTGAAATAATAAAATACTATTTTAATGTTTTTTTGCAAGATATTAAACACAAAAACACTAATTACATATCAAATCAGATAAATATTTTCAACGAATACATATCAAATAATAAAGAGATAGGAGAAACCTTATTTTTAGCTAACATCAATAAACAATTTCCTGAATTTGATGCAAAATTCAAAAAATATCAGCAAAGTGCTGAAAAACAAAAACATTTTAATGATATTATTGAATTCATCTCTGATAAATCAACTTTTTTGAACAAAGAAGAGAATTTATGGATGAAGCAAGTTATTGATATAGTTAGAGAAACAGCTATTTACTTTGAGCCACAGATTAGAACAAAAACAATCAACGAAGGCTGGGCAAGTTTCTGGCACGAAAGAATGTTTATGTCAGACGACAGAATTAAAGGACACGAAAGCGAATTTGCTAAAATCAATGCAGGTGTTACGTCAATTAGTCGTATTGGGCTGAATCCTTATGCAATTGGTATGCGGTTGTTAAAATTCATCGAAAATCA
Organism: Acetofilamentum sp.; assembly: GCA_020722645.1. Taxonomy (GTDB): domain Bacteria; phylum Bacteroidota; class Bacteroidia; order Bacteroidales; family JAFGUD01; genus JAFGUD01. Next base: position 13,169 of record DYKL01000036.1, read on the forward strand.
GGCAGATAAAGGTAAATTTGAATATGATTTTCAAAAAATTAACAATATTGAACAAAGAGCAAATTTTAATAATAATTCTAATTCCGGCATTGATTCAATTTTTGAAGTGAGACGTAATTTTAATGATTTTACATTTGTAAATACATTTGTAAATCAGGATTTTGTTGATGAATATAACTTATTTACAGTTGGTAAAAGACTTAATGAAAAACAAGGTATTTTTGAATACTACATAAAAAGCAGAAAAGCAGAAGATTATAAAAAAATGTTGATTGAAAATCAATATCATCCACCATTGATAAATGTTAATATTGATAAAACTAACGATAAAAATTTATATCTTGTTCATCAATTTGAAAATAAGCAACTAATTAAAGATTTTATACCTGATACGCTTATCGGAATTGAATTTTTATGGGGAAATCAAGTTCAGTTAGAAACAATCGAAATAGTAAAACAGCAATTAGCTAATCATGACACGAAATTCATTAACCGTAAAGTAATTTATACTTGCAAAAATAAAAAAATCACAAAAACACAGATAGATAATCCAAAAACGGCATAAAAATATATGCGACAAAAAAATCAAAAAAGATTCGAGCAATTGTTTAATCAACCATCTGAAAGTACAAAAACAATTGAAAATCTACTGAAAAATATGCACGACGACCTGACTGACTATTCTAAAGTTCCGTTTTCCTTCAATGACTTTATTTTTCAACTAAGCCGCCAACCTCAGGTTATCTTGCGCGATGTATTTCAACTTTTCAGCGATGCTGTTAAATATTACGTAAAAGTTATCCCCAATAAAGAAAAAAATGACGAACTTCTAAAATTTGACACAAGCAAACTTTTTGAAGAAAATTGCGAAACTCCTTTTTTTGCTGATTTATTGTTTTCAAAAAGATTTATGCAAGTTGCACAAGCTATGAGCGTTGGCGTTCAAACAAACAGAATTTATATTTTTGAAGGTCCTCCGGGTAGTGGCAAAAGTACTTTTTTAAATAATTTATTGAACAAAATTCAGGAATATACGCAACTTCCCGAAGGTGTTATGCTTAAAACCGTTTGGCATTTGGATATAGAAAAAATCGGAAATTCTAAAAACAACTTTTGGAACCGAATCGAAGATATTGCAAATAGTACAAACAATATTCAATTACTCGACTTAATTTCAACTCAAAAAAAATCGGCTTTTACAGAAAAATTTGTAAATATTTCCTGTCCCTACAACGACCACCCGATTTTGCAAATACCTAAGGACATAAGAAAAAAATTTTTGGACACGGTAATTCAGGATAAGGAATTTAAAGAAAAACTATTCACCGAACAACAATATTCATGGGTTTTTAAAGAAGAAGCTTGTCATATTTGTTCATCAATATACGACAGTCTTTACGATACTTTGAGCAGTCCTGCCGAAATACTGCAAATGATAAATGCTAAAATTTTTGCTTACAGCCGTAAATTTGGTTACGGAATTTCAATTTTTAACCCGGGCGATGACTTGTGCAGAAGCGAATTTGAAAATCCGAATATGCAAAATATGTTGCATAATATCTTTAATAACGATAAAATTCAATATATTTTTTCGCCTATGGCTTATACGAATAATGGCGTTTATGCTATTATGGATATGAAAGAAAAGAATATTCAGCGTTTCAAAAATCTTCACAGTATAATCAGCGACGGTGTCAATAAAGTAAATGTCAGAGAAGAAAGAATACGTACTATGTTTTTATCGGTTATTAATCCCGAAGATACAAAACATTTTTCCGAAATTCAATCATTCAAAGACAGGATTATTACCGTAAAAATCCCCTATGTGCTCGATTATAATGTTTCTTTGAAAATTTACAGACAAAAATTCGGAAATATTGACAAATACTTTTTGCCCGAAGTATTCGAGTCATTCGCAAGAATTATTATTTCAACAAGATTGGAAAAAAAGAACGAGACCTTAAAAAAATTACTCTCAAATCTTGCTGATTATCCTTTCCTTGACGAAAATTTATTTTTGTTAAAAATGGAAATATACTCAGGAAATATTCCAATGTGGCTTTTAGATAAAGATAAAAGTACAATATCTGACAAAATGCTCGATTTGGTTGCCGCAGAAGCCAAAAATGAAGGTCTTTTCGGCATTTCAGGACGACAGGAATTGTCTCTGATAAATCAGTTTCTTGCTTTTTATACTGAAAATCGTGAGTTTATTACAATTAATGATGTTATTGTTTTTTTCAAAGAAGAAATTTCTAAAGAACAATGGGTTAATATTCCCGAAAAATTTCCTGATTATCTTGTTGATTATTACGATTTTCTGATATTACAACAAGTCAAGGAATGTATTTATTTTTATAATCGTGAACAAATAACAAAAGATATTTCAAATTATTTGTATGCAGTCAATTTTGATATTGGCAATGAGATAATTTGCCCTTATACAACTGACAAAATAATTGTCAATGATGATTATTTTAAAAATTTTGAAGCTATTTATCTTGGTACGGTTTCCGGTGTTGCTAACAGAGTTGAATTTAGAAAAAAACAACAAAAAGAATACGTTACCCAAACTTTATCACAGGAAATAAAGGTACAAGGACTAGAAATAGATAAAACAACTCAATTTAAAAATCTATTTATTGATTACACTACTAATCTGAAACAGAATGCATTAGCACCTTATATTGCAAATGATAATTTCAGAAGAGCTTTGCTTGATTATAACAAAAAAGATTTTGAAAAATACGACAAACGTTTAAAATCTGACATTATTAGACTTATTAAAAATCTCAAAAAAAGATACGGATATACCAATAAAACTGCTATTTATTCTATTTTATATATTTTAGATAAAAAAAGAAGGTGAAAAATTTGTTAATTTTTCAATTAGCTTCATCATGAGTGATAACGAAGGATGCTGTTTATTGATTAGTGTCTGTTAACAATAGTTCGGTATATTTTGAAGTAATTCGTTAATATTCAGCAAATTGAT
>DYKL01000037.1 GCA_020722645.1 Acetofilamentum sp.
AATCAGCAGCAAAGCCCTGTAAATCCACGCTTTTTAAAAGTAAGTTCCGATATAATCCAAATAAAAGTGTGTTCATATATAAAAAATTTATCCATAAACTTGGCTGTAAACAAAAAAATTTCCATTTAGTCAATGATTAAAAAAAAGCGTAGATTAAAAATTAAAAAAGGGAAAAATACAGGCAAGTTCCGGTAATTAAAAAATAATTTGTACGTAAAAAATTGATTGTCAATATGTTAAAACATTTATTCGTTATTAAAAAGGTTTGCGGAAATAATAAAAATTTTGAATATACAAATTTTTAATAAAATTTTTTAAATACTACAGTAAACTGGATATTAATGAGATAATAATCAGTGTAATAAAACAATAATTTTTGGTAAGAAAATAATTAAACCAACAACAACCGAAAAAATAGCGGCTAAAAGTACAAATGCGGCTCCTAAATCTTTTATTAAACCTGCTTTTTTGTGATATTCAGGTGAAATAAAATTAACAATTTCTTCGATTGAGGTGTTTACAATTTCTGAAACTAACACCAAAGCTACTGCCAAAACAATAAAAAGCCATTCTGTCAAACTAATTTTAAAAAAAATGCCGCCGGTAAAAACAATAATCATAGCAAATAAATGTATTTGCATATTAGTTTGGGTTTTAATAACATAAAATAAGCCTTGAAATGCATATTTGAAACTTCTCAACCTTCTTTTTATATGTCCCCATATAGTACGATGCATTAAAATTCGTATTTTAAAAGTTTGTATAGTTTATCAGAGCGTCTGACTTTTTCTGGAAGCGGTATTGAAACAATATCACCTTTTTGGGCAATTTGAACCGGTTTTAATTCTTTTCTGATTTCTTTTACTTCTGTTTCAACAACTCCCGTTGTTTGTCCGATAATCAAAATTTCATCGCCGACTTCAATTTTATCGGCTTTTATTTTAATTTCTGCAACATTTAGATTACCAAAGAAATTTGTAACATCACCGATATAATATTTTTTTCGAGTTGCTTGTGAGCCATACAATTCTGACCATTCACCCATTTTTCTGCCAAGATAATAACCGTCCCAAAAACCGCGATTAAAAACACGACTTAGTCTTTTTTTCCATTCATCAATTTTTTGTTGATTGTATGTACCGTCAATTATCCCATTAACAGCTTCTTTGTAAACTTCTGTAACGGTTTTTACGTATTCGGGCGGTCTTGCTCTACCTTCGATTTTCAGAATCTGAACACCGGCATTTATAATTTTATCTAAAAAGTCAATTGTACACAAATCCTTTGGAGACATTATGTATTCGTTGTCAATTTCCAATTCGTAACCGGTTTCTTTGTTTGTTACAATATAAGCGTGACGGCAAGTTTGATGACAAGCTCCGCGGTTGGCAGATTGATTTTTTTCGTGTAAGCTAAGATAGCACTTCCCTGAAATAGCCATACATAAAGCTCCGTGAGCAAAAATTTCCAATTTTATGAGTTCTCCCGAAGGTCCTTTGATTTGTTCTTTTTGAATTGCATCAAAAATGTTTTTTATTTGTTCTAATGTCAATTCACGAGCAAGAACCATAACATCAAAATATTTCGCATAAAATTTTACGGCATTTATATTGCTAATATTCAATTGAGTAGATGCGTGGATTTCAACTTCTTTTACTTTTGCATATTCTAAAACCGCAACATCAGAGGCAATTATTGCAGAAATATTATTTTTTTTTGCTTCATCAATTAAAATCTGCATATCTTGAATGTCTGTGTCGTAAATAATTGTATTAAGAGCTAAGTAGGTTTTGACATTATTTTCATTGCAAATTTTGACAATTTCAGGTAAGTGGGCAACTGTGAAATTATTAGCCGAACGTGCTCTCATATTCAATTTTTCTACTCCGAAATATATAGACCCCGCACCTCCTTGAATTGCGGCTATAAGCGTTTCAAAACTCCCAACAGGAGACATTATTTCTATTTTGTTCATTATCCGAAAATACTTAATAAAGAAAACGCAAAGATAAAATATTTTAAAGTCAAATGTTAAGTGAATTTATTATAGTTAAAAAATCTATATCTAAACATTCATAAGTACCTTTATAGCACTTTTTATTTCCGAAAACCGAGCAGGGGCGACAAGTTATATTTTTTTGAATATAAATAGTATCGGGTTTATTGAAAGGATAAAAGCCTAAAAAAGGGTGTGTTGCTCCCCAAATACTTATAATTTTTGTTTTTGTGAGACTTGCTAAATGCATATTCCCGCTATCCATAGTAATAACAGCCTTACAATTATTTAAAAGTGCAATTTCATCTGTCATTGAATATTTTCCTACAACTGAAATAACATTTTTGTTTTCCTTTTCCCATTTTTCCGCAATTTCTTTATCTTTTATCCCGCCCCCAAATATCAATAACACATTGTTTTTTGACAGTTCTTTGACTATTTCTTCGGTTTTTTCAATAGGATATGTTTTGCTTTTGTGTTTAGCGATTGGGGCTATACCTATTTTTGTGTCTGTAATTCTTAATAATTCGGCTATATTTTTAGAAGGTGCATATACAGGATTTGACGTTGCTGTGTTTAAATTAATTCTAAAACCCAATTTATTGAAAACTTCAACGTACCTTTCGGCTGTATGTTTTAATTGATGAAGTTTTTTGTTTTTTTTTCTTGTAATTCGTCTTTTTTGTAGTTTTCCTTTATCAATTTTTGCTTTTTTTATACTTAAAGGTAAAAAAAATTTAATCAAGTTTGTGCGAATAACATTATGTAAATCAGCAAAATACTCAATGTTGAATTTTTTAATAATTTCTTCACATAATTTTCTAATACCAAAAAAACCTTTGTGCTTATTTTGAAAATCTACATCAAAACAAATTACTCTGTCAATTGTTGAAAAAAGCGATTTAAACTGTGGTTTGGTCAGCAAAATAATTTCGATGTCTTTGTTTTGCTCCAAGAAAGTATTTATAATGTGAACGGAAATAGCAACATCGCCAAGCGATGAAAATCGAGATACTAAAATTTGTTTCATTTCAATTTTTCTTTGCGGCACGTAAAACAGGATTTGTTTCGGGGTCGTTATACATTTTCATTTGTTTAAAAGAAGGTGCGACAGCTTTACCGTTTTGTAAATCTGCAAAAAGCATATCTATCGCTTTTATTAGAAAATTGTTTTGATTTTCAAGCACTTGTAGTTTGATTTTTGCATTTTGTCTGTGAGTTTCACTTGCGTCTGTTCTGTCCGCTTCTTCTTTCCAATGATATAACTTTAATTGCAGAATTGAAAGCCGGTCTATTGCCCAGCCGGGAGATTCTGTGTTTATTCTATGGTTCGCTTCAATGTTTACATTTTTAAATTGTTCGTAAAAATAATCATCTATAAGTTCAACAATATCAGTTCTTTCCTGATTAGATTTGTCAATTATCCGTTTAATTTCCAAACCTTTTGCAGGATTTATATTCGGGTCTCGGATAATGTCTTCTAAATGCCATTGAACAGTGTCAATCCAACATTTTTTATAAAGTAATTTTTCAAAATAATGTTCATCAGAAATAATATTTTGGAAATTTTGCTCAACATTATCAATTATGTGGTAATTTTTTATTGCGTTGTTGAAAATTTCGATAATTTTCGATGAATTATAAATCATATTCTAAAAATTTTATATAGGTAATGAAAAAACAAAAATGCACAAAATAATTGCCACTATAACTCTTGTAAATTCGCCGATATTTATTTTGTTTTTTGATTTTTTTTGTTCAAAAATTCTGTAAGAGATTGATAAAACAAGTAAAATTATAGAAACTAAAAGAAAAATGTTTGCGTTTTCGCTAAATTGTAATTTTGATAATATAGCTATTGGAGTAAGTAAAAGAGCGAACCATATTGCTTTTTCGGATATTTTTTTTGATATTTTTTGTTCGTCATTTTTTTCAATTGCTTTAAACCAGTATAAAACTGCAATTGCTCCGAGTGAAATTCTCAAAATCAGATAACTATGTTCTATTTGCATCAAAATCATTATCATTCCGGCTGCAAAACCAAGCAATAATATAGTTTCAATCGTATCAAAATATTTATTTATAAACTCCTTTATTTTCATCAATAGTTCGGTATATTTTATAGTAATTCGTTAATATTCAACGAATTATGTTTGTATGAGTAAAAGTTTGTAATTAACTGAAAATCAATAATTTGCTAATTGAAAAATTAACGAATTATTTCATTTAATCCACAAGTTTAAAATCAAGTTGTCTTTTTACTAAATCGGCTTTGAAAACTTTAATTTTGATTTTATTACCGATTTGAAATCTTCTGTTTGAGTAGTGTCCAATCAAAACGTAATTTTCTTCGTCGAAATAGAAAAAATCATTTTCAATGTCTCTAATTAGTATCATTCCTTCGATTTTGAAGGGTATAACTTCAACAAAAATACCCCATTCTGTAATTCCTGAAATGTATCCTTCAAAAATTTCTCCTAAATATTTTTTCATAAATTCAACAGCTTTGTATTTTGTGGAAGTTCTTTCGGCGCTCATTGCTAATTGTTCCATTTCGGAGGAATGTTTACATTTTTCTTCTAATTTATTTTCATCAACGCTTTTACCTTTGTTTAAATATGAATGTAAAAGACGATGTACCATTAAGTCGGGGTATCGTCTTATAGGTGAAGTAAAATGAGTGTAATATTGAAAACCTAAACCGTAATGTCCAATATTTTCGGTAGTATAAACAGCTCTTGCCATTGAACGAATAGCAAAATTTGAAATAACATCACTTTCGGGTTTAGCTTTTAAATCGACAAAAAGTTTGTTTAAAGAAGCGGCAATTGTTTTGTTATTTTTTAATGATATTTCGTAACCAAATTTTGAAATAAAATCTTTAAATTGTTTTAATTTTTCAAAATCAGGAGCATCGTGAACTCTATAAACAAAACTTCTGGGTTTGCTGTTTAGTTTTGGTTTTCCTATTCTTTCGGCAACAATTTTGTTGGCAATCAGCATATATTCTTCTATCAATTGATTTGATTCGGTTGCTTTTTTGTATAAAACTTCGGTTGGCTTACCTTTTTCGTCGATTTTAAATCTTAATTCACCTCTATCGAAAGAAATTGCACCATTTTCAAAACGTTTATGTCTTAATTTTTGGGCAATATCGTTTAAAATTTTAATTTCAAACGCAAAATCTCCCTTTCCTTCTGTAATAATTTTTTGAACTTCGTCATAATCAAATCGTCTGTCTGAGTTTATGATAGTTTTACCAATCCAAGTTTTTATGATATTTGCTTCACTATCAACGTTAATGACAACTGAAAAAGTTAATTTATCGGTATGAGCATTTAAAGAACAAACATTGTTTGATAAAGCTTCGGGTAACATCGGTACAACTCTGTCCACAAGATAAACGGAAGTAGCTCTTTTGTATGCTTCTTTGTCAATTATTGTGCCTTGTTCAACATAATGGCTTACATCAGCTATATGAATACCAATTTCATAAAGACCATCGTTTAATGTTTTTAATGAAATGGCATCGTCAAAGTCTTTGGCATCAAACGGGTCTATGGTAATGGTGAAAGTATTTCTAAAATCTTTTCTTTTTTTGATTTCTTCTTCGGTAATTCTTGTGTCAATCTTTTTTGTAGCCTTATCAATTTCTTCGGGGAATTTGTATGGTAAATTATATTCTGCTAATATTGCATGCATTTCTACGTTATGTTCTCCCGCTTGTCCCAAAATATCCTCTATTATTCCTATTGGGCTTTTAGCATATTCAGGGAAGTCGTCAATACGGACAATAACTTTATCTCCGTGTTTTGCTCCTTTAAGATTTTTTATTGGAATAAAAATATCAAAAGGCATTAGTTTATTTTCCACTGAAACAAAGGCAAAGTTTTCTGATTTTATAACAGTTCCTACAAATGGAGTGTCAGACCTTTTTAAAATTTTAAAAACTTCTCCTTCTAATTGTTTTTTCTTGGATTTAGCAAAAACACTCACTTCGACTATATCATTGTGTAAGGCGTGTTTCAAATTTTGAGATTGAATTATGATATTTTGATTAAATTCTTTAGAAAAGACTACAGTAGCACCTTTTTGAGACATATCTATCTTTCCTTCAATTTTTTGGCTTACAAATCTAAGTTGATATTTCCCTTTTTTAATTTCAGTAAGATTACTGTTTTTTGTCAAATCATCTAAAATTTTTTCGATAAATTTTTGTTTTGCTGTTGTATCGAAATTCAATAATTTGCTGATTTGTTTATAGTTATATGCCTGTGATGGGTTTTCTTTGAACACATTTAATATAGTGTTTTTGATTTTTTTAGTATTCTTTTTCATATTTTTTAACTAATTTTTGTCAAAGTAAATAAAAAACAAGAAACAATAAAAATTATATTAAATCAAATTTTATACAAATAAGATATTTAAGGACTTATGTTTTTTTTTGAAAATATTTCAAAAAAAATGATATACAATATATTTTGTTTTAAAGATATATTTAATTTTGAAAAAAAAATTATGGATGAAAAACGCAAACAATTAATTAGTGACGCATTATTGTATCACTCAGGTAACCGTCCAGGTAAATTGGAAGTTATTCCAACAAAACCTTATTACACACAAAAAGATTTGTCATTAGCTTATACTCCCGGAGTAGCTTATCCTTGTCTTGAGATTGAAAAAAATCCTGACGATATTTATAAATATACTTCAAAGGGAAATTTAGTGGCAGTTATTTCAAATGGTACAGCAGTACTTGGTTTGGGTGATATAGGTGCAGGCTCAGGCAAACCTGTTATGGAAGGGAAAGGTCTTTTATTTAAGGTCTTTTCAGGTATTGATGTTTTTGATATTGAAGTAGAAACTAAGGATATAGATATTTTTGTTGAAACAGTCAAACAAATTGCAATTACTTTTGGAGGCATAAATTTGGAGGACATTAAAGCTCCTGAATGCTTTGAAATTGAACAAAGATTAGTTGAAGAATTGGATATTCCTGTAATGCACGATGACCAACACGGAACTGCTATTATTTCAAGTGCCGGAATGTTAAATGCATTATTGTTGAGTAATAAAAAAATTGAAGATGTTAAAATAGTTGTTAATGGTGCAGGTGCAGCTGCAATAGCTTGCACAAAACATCTTATTAGGCTTGGTGCAAAATATGAAAACATATTAATGCTTGATAGTAAAGGTGTTATTAGAAAAGATAGGAACGATTTGAATGAAACTAAAAAAGAATTTGCTACCGATAAAAAAATTTCTACATTAGAAGAAGCAATGATAGGTGCTGACGTATTTTTAGGTTTATCAAAAGGAAATATTTTAACACAGAATATGATTCGTTCTATGGCTCCGAATTGTATTGTCTTTGCTATGGCTAATCCTGATCCTGAAATTACATATAACGAAGCTATGGAAGCCAGAAAAGACATAATAATGGCAACAGGACGCTCTGATTACCCTAATCAAGTAAATAATGTCTTAGGTTTTCCTTATATTTTCAGAGGTGCTTTAGATGTGCGTGCAACAAAAATTAACGAAGAAATGAAAATTGCAGCGACTTATGCTCTTGCTGAACTTGCCAGAGAAGATGTGCCGGAAGAGGTTGCTGCTGCATACGGACTTACAAATCTATCATTTGGCAAGGAATATATTATTCCAAAACCTTTTGATTACAGACTAATAACAAGAGTTTCTTCAGCAGTTGCAAAAGCAGCTATGGAAAGCGGTGTCGCTAAAAAGCCGATAAAAGACTGGGCAGAATATAAAGCTCAACTCGAAAAACTTATGGGGCATGAAAATCAAATTATTAGAAATTTAAGAAGCAAGGCAGCTGAAAATATTAAAAGAGTAGTTTTTGCTGAGGGAGCTAATTTTAGGGTAATTAAAGCTGCTGCAGAAGTTAGTTCAGAAAAATTATTAAAACCGGTTCTTTTAGGTGATGAAAATCAAATTAAAAAAATTGCCGATGAATTTTCAATAAATATAGAGGGAATAGAGATAATAGACCATTTAAAAGTGCCTGAACAAAGTGATAAATATGCAGAAATATTATGGAGAAAAAGACAAAGAAAAGGATTGACATTTGCAGAAGCAAAACACAGATTGAGAAATCATAATTATTTTGCGTCAATGATGGTAGAACAGGGTGATGCTGATGCAATGGTATCAGGTTACGACTCCAAATATAGAGATGTTGCCGGCACTGCTCTGCGTGTTATAGGCGCCAGAGAAGATGTTGATACAATTACTGGAATGTATATTATTTCTTCAAAGAAAGGTACTTATTTCTTTGGAGATACTACTGTTGCCGTTAAAAAAGACGAAAAAATGCTTGCATGCAATGCGATGTTGATTGCTGAGGAGGTTAAAAAATTCGGAAAAACACCGATAATTGCAATGCTTTCATATTCGAATTTCGGTTCAATTAATTCCGATGATATGGTTGACAAAGTAAGAAAGGCTGTTGATATATTACATAAAGAAGCTCCTGAGTTGATTGTTGATGGCGATTTACAAGCAAACATCGCATTAGATAAAGAAACAAGAGATGAGTTGTTTCCTTTTACAAAACTTAAAGGCTATGATGTAAATACTTTAATTTTCCCTTCATTAAGTTCAGGAAATATTGCTTATAAATTAATGCAGTCAATCGGTTCTTCTGAAACTATAGGTCCTATTTTACTTGGACTTAAAAAACCGGTTCAAATTGTACCTATTAAATGTAGTGTAAGAGAATTAGTTAATATGGCTGTTATTGCAGCTGTTGATGCTCAAAATAGATAAATAAGATAAAAAAAACGCCGTAAATTTATTATGGCGTTTTTTATATCAATAATTCGTTAATTTTTCAATTAGCGTCATCTTGAGTAATAACGAAGGAAGCAAATTATTGATTTTCAATCAATTACTAATTTGTTACACGTACAAAATCAATTTGCTGAATATTAACGAATTACTTCAAAATATACCGAACTATTGTTATATTAATGATGATAATAAATCTATTGTTTTTTTCTTAAATTTACTCTTATCTAAAATACCGGAGATTATGATATGATTTTTTTGGAAATTTTTTGAATTTATAATTTTTTCAAAATTTTTGAAATTGTTTGTAATCAGAAAAAAATCAAATTGAGACAAATCATTAACTATTATTCCGTTATCGTTTTTGTTTTCAATTAAATAAATATCTGTGTTAGCAAAATTTGCTGAGAAAAAAGAAAATAGAGGAAAAGATTTGTTTTCTTTTATTTTTGTGAAATTCAAGTTAGTTATTTCATTAAATAACCAAGCAGTTTTATAGTCTTTAAATTTACTGATAACACCTACAATGTCAAAATTAAAGTCGTTTTTAATCAGAATTTTTTTTGCCATTATTATAATTTGGATTAATTTTGGTTAAAGCCTTGTAGGCTGCCATTTGTTCGGCTTCTTTTTTGTTTTTTCCATACCCCTCTGAAAATTCTTCTTTGTTGATTATTAGTTTAGAAACAAAAAGCTTATCGTCCAAATTAAATTCTTTTGTTTCAAAAAAGACCGAATAATATTCTTTCTGCGCCCATTCTATTAAATTACTTTTGTGATTTGTCTCTGTTTCGATAATTGAGTTTAAATCAATTATTTCAGTTAATATTTTTTTTATGATAAATTTTTTTGTGAATTTGAATCCTTTGTCTAAAAAAATTGCACCAATCAGAGCTTCAAAAGTATCAGCACAGATATTTTCTGTTAAATTATCGCTTGAATTTTGAGTTTTAATAAATTGAAGAATTTTTAAAATTTTTGCAATTTCAGCTAATTTTTTAGAATTAACAACTTTTGATCTTGTTTTAGTTAAAAAACCTTCATTTTGGTTTTTAAATTTATTAAAAAGATATTCGCTGATAATACTATCAAGAATACTGTCTCCCAAAAATTCAAGTCTTTCATTGTTTATTTGTTGGTTTTCTTTATTAAAGAATATAACTGATTTATGGATAAAAGCTTTTTGGTAGTAGCAAACATTTTTTGGTTTAAAACCTAACGTTTTTTTTAAACCTTTTTTTAATTTTTTAATTTCTTTTTTATCCACAATAAAAAATAAAGAGCTTATCGATTAATTTTGGATAAGCTCAATATTGTTTTTTAAAAATTATATTTTTTTAAGTACTATACAAGCATTATGACCACCAAAACCAAACGTATTGCTAATTGCAATATTTACAATCTTTTCTTTTCCGAAATTTTCGGTTAAGTCAAGTTTTGGGTCAATTTGTGGGTCACGATTAAACAGATTAATAGAAGGAGCTATAAAATTATTTTGCATAGAAAGAATTGTTGCTATTGCCTCAACGCTTCCGGCACCTCCTAACAAGTGTCCAATCATTGATTTAGTAGAGCTTATGCTTAATTTATATGCGTGTTCTCCAAAGAAACTGATAATTGCTTTCGTTTCTGCGATATCTCCAAGTGGTGTAGAAGTACCGTGAACATTAATGTAATCTACTTCTTCTTTTTTGATATTGGCATCTTCCAAAGCAAATTCCATGACTTTAGCTGCGCCCAAACCTTCAGGATGAGGAGCAGTTATGTGGTGAGCGTCAGCAGTTGCTGCAGCACCTGCCAATTCGCAATAAATTTTTGCGCCTCTTTTTACAGCGTGTTCGTATTCTTCCAGAATAATGGCTCCACCACCTTCAGCCATAACAAAACCGTCTCTGTCAACATCAAACGGTCGTGAGCCTGTTTTTGGATCGTCATTTCTGGTTGAAATAGCGTGCATAGCATTAAAGCCACCTACAGCAGCAGGGTTTAAAGGTGCTTCTGATCCTCCGCATAACATAATTTTAGCTTTTCCTAATTTTATATAATGATATGCTTCAATTATAGCGTGAGATGATGATGCACAAGCAGACACCGTAGAAAAGTTTGGTCCTCTAAATCCATATTTAATAGATAAATGACCAGCAGCAATGTCTGTAATTATTTTTGGAATAAAAAAAGGATTAAATCTTGGTATCATTCCGTTAACTGCAAAATCTATAACATCTTCGGTTAAAGTAGTAATTCCTCCGATGCCTGAACCCCAAATCACCCCAGCTCTATCTTTATCAATGCTTTCTAAGTTCAGCATAGAATCTTTTATTGCTTCATCACAGGTAATTATTGCAAATTGCGCAAATAAGTCCATTTTTCTTGCTTCTTTGCGGTCGAAATAATTAGTTGGTTCGTAATCTTTTATTTCGCATGCAAACTTCGTCTTGAATTTCTCAGTATCAAAACGAGTTATAGGTGCTCCGCCGCTAACTCCATTTTTAAGACTGTTCCAGTATTCAGGAGCAGTCTTTCCAATGGGGGTTATTGCACCTATTCCGGTTACAACAACTTTTTTTAATTCCATAATAGAAAAATTTTACTTACTGTGTTGTTCGATGTAGTTTATTGCATCTTGTACAGTACCTATTTTTTCAGCATCTTCATCTGGAATTGCAATATTAAATTCTTTTTCGAATTCCATAATTAATTCTACTGTGTCTAATGAGTCAGCTCCTAAATCGTTTGTAAAAGTTGCTTTTGGTGTTACTTCACTTTCGTCAACTCCTAACTTATCAACGATAATTGCTTTTACTCTTGCTTCAAAATCTGACATAACAATAAAGTTTAATGGTTAATTTATTTTTTTTGTGAACGCAAAATAAAAACTTTTATCCGAATAATAAAAATTTTTGTCATTTTTTTTGACTAACAGGTGTTTTAACTTTCTGATAATAAGTTTTTTCTATTGCTTTAATAAGCCTTTTAAACATTATTTGCGGATTAATGTGCTGTTATTTAGTGCGTTAGGTCGTGTTTTTAACAGATGTGTATAACCTTTCGTTATTTTTTTTTTTTTGTATAAAATAGCAATTTTTATAATTGTAAAAATTTTTATCTTATAAAATGTTATGGAAAAAACTCTAAATGTACAGGAAAAATTACAAAAAGAATTAACATATTCTTTTGAAGAAGCTTTTGAAGAATCGTTAAAGTATTTCAAAGGAGATGAGTTGGCTGCTCGTGTTTTTGTTAGTAAATACGCATTAAAAGATTCTTTTGGGAATATTTATGAAAAATCTCCGGTTGAAATGCACAACAGGATTGCAAAAGAAATTGTCAGGATAGAAAAAAAATATCCTAACCCATTATCTAAAGAAACTGTACTGGAGTTATTAGAAGATTTTAAATACATAGTCCCTCAAGGCAGCCCAATGAGTGGTATAGGTAATAACTATCAACTTGTTTCGCTTTCAAATTGTTTTGTTATTGGTTTTGATAAAGAAGGAGCAGATTCATACGGGGGAATTATGAAAATGGATCAGGAACAGGTTCAATTAATGAAAAGAAGAGGAGGAGTAGGACACGATTTAACTTACATAAGACCAAAAGGAAGTCCTGTTTTTAACAGTGCTTTAACTTCTACTGGAATTGTACCTTTTATGGAACGTTTTTCAAATTCGACAAGAGAAGTTGCACAAGATGGAAGAAGAGGAGCCCTTATGCTTACATTAAATATAAAACACCCAGATGCTAATGATTTTATTGATGCAAAATTGGAAAAAGGTAAAATTACAGGTGCAAATATCTCTATAAAAATTGACAATGAATTTATGCATGCTGTTGAATCCGATAAAAAATATTTGCAGCAATACCCAATTAAATCAAAAAAACCTTTATACCAAAAAGAAATTAAAGCTAAGGAATTGTGGCAGAAAATTATTCATAATGCATGGAAAAGTGCAGAACCGGGTGTTTTATTCTGGGATACTATTGAAAGAGAATCAGTTGCTGATTGTTATTCTGATTTAGGTTTCAGAACAGTTGCTACAAATCCCTGCGGTGAAATTCCTCTATGTCCTTATGACAGTTGTCGTTTGTTAGCGATTAATTTATACAGTTATGTTGATAATCCATTTACTGAAAAAGCAAAATTTGATTTCGACAAATTTAAACAACACGTTCATTATGCTCAAAGAATTATGGACGATATTATAGATATGGAGCTTGAAAAGATTGAAAAAATTATCGAAAAAATTGATAATGATCCCGAAGACGTTGAAGTAAAGTTTGTTGAAAGAAGATTGTGGGAAAAAATCAGAGAAAAAGCACTTCAGGGCAGAAGAACAGGCATAGGGATTACTGCTGAGGGTGATATGTTAGCAGCATTAGGTTTAACTTATGGTAGCGAAAATGCAACAGATTTTTCAGTTGAAGTTCATAGAACAATAGCAATTGAGGCATACAGAGGCTCTGTATTATTAGCAAAAGAAAGGGGTGCTTTTTTAATATACGACAGTCAGCGGGAAATGAAAAATCCTTTTGTTTTGAGACTTAAAGAAGCTGATGAAACATTATATAACGATATGGTAGAATACGGAAGACGTAATATTTCGCTTTTAACTATAGCTCCAACTGGCTCTACAAGTATTTTAACCCAGACAACTTCTGGTATTGAACCTGTTTTTATGCCTTATTATAAAAGAAGAAGAAAAGTAAATCCCAATGATCCGGACGTAAAAGTTTCATTTGTCGACGAAATTGGAGACACATGGGAAGAATTTGCCGTTTTTCATCATAAATTTTTAACTTGGCTTGAAGTTAAAGGCTATAATGTTGATGAAGTTAAAAAATATGACGATGAAAAATTAAGAAAAATTTACGAAAAATCTCCTTATTTCAAAGCAACATCTCAAGATGTCAACTGGTTGAATAAAGTTATAATGCAAGGCAAAATTCAAAGATGGGTTGATCATTCAATTAGTGTAACTATTAATTTGCCTGAAGACACAGAAGAAGGTTTAGTTGACGAATTATATATGACAGCATGGAAATCAGGTTGCAAAGGAATAACAATATACAGGGAAGGTTCAAGAGAAGGTGTTCTGATTTCTGAAAAGAAAAAACAAGACAAAACAGATGAAGAAAAAGAAAAAGTTAGCCATGATGAACAAAAACATTACGAAACTAATCCTGAAGAATTAAAAAGACCAAAAGCAGTAGATGCAGATATTATAAGATTTTATAACAACAATCAAAAATGGATTGCATTTATTGGATTAAAAGACGGAAAACCTTATGAAATATTTACAGGTATAGATGAACCTGAATATTTACCGATTCCCCCAACAATTACAAGAGGATATATTATTAAACTTAAATTGGAAACAGGTGAAAAACGTTATGATTTTCAGTATGTAAATAAAACCGGTTTTCACGTAACTATTGAAGGTCTTTCATACAAATTTAATAAAGAATATTGGAATTATGCAAAGTTGATTTCGGGTGTATTAAGACATGGTATGCCAATAGAAAAAGTTGTCAATTTGGTGTCATCTCTGCATCTGGAAAGTGATACAATGAACACTTGGAAAAAAGGAGTTGAAAGAGCTTTGAAAAGATATATACCAGACGGAACTAAAGTTAAAAAAGGCAATATATGTCCAAATTGTAAAACAGAAGGATTGGTTTATCAGGAAGGTTGTCTTACTTGTAAGAATTGCGGATACTCTCACTGTGGTTAATAAATATTAAATCAAATAATAAAGTCGTTAATTTAACGACTTTTTTTATTTTTGCAAAAAAACAATAATATGTCAAAAGTTGCTTTAATAACAGGAATTACCGGTCAAGATGGAGCTTATTTATCGGAGTTTTTACTTAAAAAAGGTTATATTGTTCATGGTATAAAGCGAAGAAGCTCATTAATCAATACTGACAGAATAGATCATCTTTATCAGGACCCACATATTGAAAACAGAAATTTTGTTTTACATTACGGCGATTTGACAGACTCAACCAATTTAATAAGGATTATTCAAGAATCTCAACCCGATGAAATATACAATTTGGCAGCAATGAGCCATGTAAAAGTAAGTTTTGATACGCCAGAATATACAGCAAACGCAGATGGAATAGGTGCTTTAAGAATATTAGAAGCTTTGCGTATTCTGAAAATGTCTGAAAAAGTACGTTTTTATCAAGCTTCAACAAGTG
This sequence comes from Acetofilamentum sp., assembly GCA_020722645.1. Classification (GTDB taxonomy): domain Bacteria; phylum Bacteroidota; class Bacteroidia; order Bacteroidales; family JAFGUD01; genus JAFGUD01. Next base: position 15,011 of record DYKL01000037.1, read on the forward strand.
AGTTGTACGGAAAAGTTCAAGAAATTCCTCAAACCGAAAAAACACCTTTTTATCCACGAAGCCCTTATGCTGTTGCAAAGATGTATTCCTACTGGATAACAGTTAATTATCGTGAGGCATATAATATTTTTGCATCAAACGGCATTTTATTTAATCACGAATCTCCAATCAGAGGCGAAACATTTGTTACAAGAAAAATAACACGAGCGGTAGCAAGAATTGTATTAGGTTTGCAGGAATCAATGTGGCTTGGCAATTTATCTGCAAAAAGAGACTGGGGACACGCCAAAGATTACATAGAAGCAATGTATTTGATTCTGCAACACAACAAACCGGACGATTTTGTTATAGCAACCGGAAAAACTACATCTGTGCGTGATTTTGTTAAAAAGGCTTTTGATGAAGTTGGTGTAACTGTTGAATTTAAAGGCGAAGGAATAAATGAAATTGGCGTTGCTGTAAAAGTAAGAAAAGATGAAAAATATAAAGATTTGAAACAGAATGTAAAAGAGGGACAGGTTTTAGTCAGAGTTGATCAAAAATATTTCAGACCAACAGAAGTAGATATTCTACTTGGAGACCCGACAAAAGCAAAAAAAGAACTCGGCTGGCAAACTAAATATACAATCGATGATTTAATTGTTGAAATGGTCAGAAGCGATTTGAAAGAAATGAAAAAAGAACGTTTCCTTAAACAAAACGGGTTTAAGACTTTAAATTATTTTGAATAAATTATATCGGTTTTATATTATCTAAAACAAATTTTCTTTGTTCAGTGGCTGCCTGATGATACTTAAGCCATTTAAAATCTTGTTCCTGCTTGTTTACAAAAGATGTTTTGAAATTGTTGGTTTTCATTATTTCGTTTTTCCATTCATCTTCGTCATAATAAAAACCTATTTCCGGAAAATATCTTTGATAGTTAGTTTCTCTTTTTGAAAGTGAAGAATTAATATAAGAAAGACAATATATAAGCCTGTCAGAAAACGAATTCCATTTTGTTTTCTTTTTTGTGATTGTCAATAAAAAATCA
>DYKL01000038.1:0-7459 GCA_020722645.1 Acetofilamentum sp.
ATGAAAATTTTGATTATTTATTGTTTGTTGTAAATAAAAATTTTGTATATAATTTCAACAAAACAGAAGAACTTTTTATTGCTAATGAGTTTTTAAAAGAATTAGTGAAACAAATCAACGGAAAAATTGATTACGGACTGATAAAAGGTAGTGAATCGTATATAGAATTAACTTACAACAAAAATTTGTTTAATAAACCAAAAGATAAAAATATTACAAATGAAAGTTTATTAAACAAAAAAAAATATAAACTTTTATTAGCAGAAGACGATGAAATAAATCAGAAAATATACACAATGAGTTTGGATAAATTTTTTGCCAAAATTGACATAGCTATTGATGGCGAAGAAGTTATCTCAAAAATTGCAACAGAAAAATACGATGCTGTAATTATGGATTTACAAATGCCTAAAATTAATGGCATCGAAGCAATAGAAATCATCAGAGAAATGGAAACAAAATCTGAAAACAGAACTCCGATTATTGCAATTACAGCAAATACTCTGATTTATAACAGACTTGATATAATAAAATTCGGTTTTGATGACTATTTCATTAAGCCGTATAAAATTAAAGATATTTATTACAGCAATAATTCGTTAATTTTTCAATTAGCAAATTAGCAAATTATTGATTTTCAGTCAACTACTAATTTGTTACACATACAAACTCAATTTGCTGAATATTAACGAATTACTTCAAAATATAACGAACTATTGTTACAGAATTATTGAAATTATTGAAAACAAAAAATAAAATATTATGGAAAAAGGTTCTTCTTATGGAATTTTAGGTTTAATAATTGTAGTTGCAATTATCTTTTTGATAATAAAATTTGCATGGTGGTTATTATTAATTGGTGGTGTCTTAATTATTGCACTAATAATTTTATTAATTTTATCTTCAAAAAAATCAGTTGGTGAAGGAGGTGCTTCGGACCTCGAAGGTCAGGTAAGAGAAGCATTATCAAGCATCAGAAAACAAAAATTCAAATCTGAGGCAAAAATCAACCGTCTTAAAGAATGGGCTAACGATGCCGTTTATACTACATACAGCTCGTTTTTCGGCGATAAATATTTCAAAAACGAATTATATGAAAAATATCCCGAAATTAAAACCCAATACAGTGAGAAATTATCTGCCGCTCAGATTGAAAAAACCGACCAGATTGTTAGCAGTTGCGTAAACCACATGCTTACAGAAAAATCAAAAATGGAAACTCTTGATAAACTGCAAAAAGAACACGAAGTTTTAAAAGATAAACTAAAAGATGCTAAAATTGAGCAAAGGCAAAATAAAAAATTGGACAAACACATTAATAAACTTAAAGCCACTGATGATGATTTAAGCGGTGAAGCTTTGATTGCAAAAAATGAATATACTTTTGAAGATTTGCAAAAAGAAGTTTTAATGAAACAGGAATATGTCAAACAACTCGAAGAGTTAGGTATGAAATATGGAGACAATATACAAGGTTCGCAAGTAGCCGATTATCAGTCTCAATTAGATGAATTGAAAAATAAATTGTAATATTTTTTTGTTCTTTATAAACTTTCAACTTTATAACTTTATGAATTAACTCTTGTTATTCTTAACCCGCATTATTCATAAATAATGCTGACGATTAAGAATAACTAGCAAATTTTGGGTTTTACAAACACCCAAATTTGAGTTATTCTAAATCTGGTTTTCCTGAATTGCAACCCTCTAATCGAGCCGCATTTATAAAAATTTTAATAATTTTTATAAATAATTCAGGTTAATTCCCGTCAAGTCGTGACAGGCAGGCAGTATTATTTATGAATAATACGGGATAATGCATACAATCAGGGTTTGGACAGAAATAATTTTTTAATCAACCATACCGACAATTTTTATTTATGCAAATATATAAAAAATATCAATTATTACCTTAAATCCGTAAGTCTTTTCGTAATTTTTATTTATGCAAATATATAAAAAATATCAATTATTATATGACATTTTTTTTTTGGATAATTAGGTTAAATCAATACTATAATTATTTGCCATGTTTTCGTTCCATTCAAACCCCAACACAGTAATATCATCAAGTTGTTTTTGTTTTCCTCTCCATTTATCGAAGTAGTCCAGCAAAAATTTGCTTTGTTCAGATAGATCTAAATCAGCAATAGATTGAATAATTTCACCAAATTTGGCTTTTGTAAGTTTTCTTCTTTTTCCAGTTCCTATTTGGTCAAAAAATCCATCAGTTGATAAATATATTTTGTCGTTATTCTTTAATTTGATTTTAGTTTGTACAAAAGGATTTTCTTTGTAAAAATAACCAATCGGGTTCTTAACGGCATCAAACATTTCTACTTTGTTCTCACTAAGAACGAATAAAGGAATGAAGGCTCCGGCATAGGTCAGTTCTTTTGTATTCAGGTCAATCGAACAATAAGCGAGGTCTAAACCGTGCATATCTTTTTCGCTGAAAAAGTTGAAATTCAGTTTTATCCTTAATCTCATCGTTTCCAGTACGTTTTTAGGAGAACTGATTTCGGTATTATTTACTACATCGTGTAAGAGAGAAACAGATAATACTGAAAGCAGAGCACCCGGAATTCCGTGTCCTGTGCAGTCTCCGACAGATAAAATTAATTTGTCATTAAGTTTGTTAACGTAATAAAAATCACCACTTACTCTTGAAAGTGGTTTAAATATTAGGAAGTATTTATTCAAAGTCATTTCAAGCATATCATCGCTTGGAAGAAGTTTAGACTGAATAATTTTTGCATAGTCTATACTTTCATCAAGATTTTGATTAGCCTCCTGTAGTTTCATTTGGCTGATTAGTAATTCGTTATGTGCTTCTTTCAGTTGAGTGTTGAATTTTTCTATTTTTTCAATATATTTTTCGGTTTTTTCAAATAAAAATTTATAGTCATTTCTGGTTTTTTGTGCAAAAAATTCAAAAATATAGCTTAATATAAAAACAAGAAGATATCCGATAGCAAATCGAACAATGAAGTATCTTGTAAAATGAACTTTAACATCAAATAAGTTAAATCTTACTATTAGAGTTGTTAGAATAATAAGAACCAGAGCGTAAACAGCACCTTTGTTTTTACCTAAAATAGAAATCGAAAATATCGGAAAAGCGAAATACCAGAAAAAGCCGTAAGCATTTTTGGTAAGTTCAAAAAATAAAAAGAATTCAAATAAAAAAGCTAATGAGACAATTGAATAACTACCAAAAATCCAGTATTTTTTTATAAATTTCAGAGAAATTAATGAAAAAACAGAACAAAAAAGAAAGAAAATTAAAATTAGAGTGTCAATGTTTCGAAATGAAATATCTTTTTCAAATATTATAAGGGAAAGGACTACTAATGATACAAAAATATGAAAAAAAACAACCAAAGCTTTTGTTCTAACTATATTGTCATTGAAATTTAGGTTTTTGTATTTTAATAATAGTTTCTCGAACATTACGGTTGTTTAAGTATAACATAAAATTAAAAAAAAAACAAAGTTTAATAACTTTGTTTTTTTCTAATTACAAAATTTATCTTTTTAAAAAAAGAAAGTTATTCTTCAATTTCAATCATTTTGAAAGGAATTTTCAGAATTGACTGATAATCTTCACCGGCTTCGAGCATATCTTCGTCGTCTTCTTCGTAATACCAATTTATAACAACTTCTTTTTCGTCTTGTTTATTAATAGATTCTAATTTTTTGAAAATGTCAAGAATACATTTAGAAGAGCTAGTGTTGAAATACTCTAACTGAATGTTTGCTTGAGTCAAATCAATAGCAGATTTTGAATATTCTTCAAGCCAATCAACTAAAGGTTTAAAAAATTCAATCGCATTTTCGGGGATTGAACGACCTTTCATCTCTAAAATACCACTTTCTGGATTAAAATTTACCGTTGGAGTTTTGGCTGTGCCTATTATTTCTAATTTATTCATAGCTTATTTTTTATTTTCCAAAAATACAGAAAAATTGAAAAAATACAAATTATTGTTTAAAAAAATATTTTGATGTTCAAGTTTAAGTTCAGATTTTCTTTTTATATCAATCATTCCAAGCCCACCACCACCTTTGTCACTATACTCATTATTGTTCAAAACTGTCTTGTATAATTTTCTGAGTTCGTCATAATTCAGTAAATTTAACTGTTCAATTTTGCTGACTAAAGTATTATATTTTTTTCTGTTTACAAAATTACCCGCACATATTTTGAAAAATTTTCCATTATTTTTTGTAATTGCAAAATGAAAATAATTTTCGGGTAAATCTATAAATTTATCTTTCAAAGAATGATGATGAACATTTTGTAACAATTCAACAGAGATAAAAAATATTTTCCTCTTTGCAGTATTACTGATAGAACCAATATTTTCTACCTTGTACATTATATCTTTAAAAATTTCTTCGGAATAATGTCCGCTGTATTTCAGAACAACTTCATTTTGACCAATTAAATCCGATAAAAAATTCTTGACATTATCCATCTTTAAACTTTAGATTTTGCAAACTTAAAAATTTTTTTTTTAAATTAAATAATTTGTAAAAAAATATTTAAAATTTTAATTTGTCTATACATATTTAAGTCCTTACAGTATTTATTTAATAATATGTTTAAAGATATAGATTTTTTTGTAATTATATAATTTTCAGTCCGTTAATCCTTAACAAATTCATGACAACTATTAGAATTTGCAAGATATATAACTAAAACTACATTTTTTATAACTGATTTATTTTTTTATAATATTATTTTTTTTGACCTTTGCCAAAAAAAATGTTGGAACCTATTACTTATTTGTTTAATCAAAACGGATTTGATAACTCAAAAATCGAAAAAATTATTTTCGGATACAGATTTGTAGCAGTTATGAATAAAGATGGGAATATTGGAGTTTGTGCGACACTTGGGACAAATTTTAAAGATTTTTCGCTTGATAATTCATCATTCGATTTGAATGATATCAGATACAGGATTTTATTGACAGCTTATTATAATTCTATTTTTAATTATCATAACTTTAAATTTGGCAATGGAGATATAATACAGAATATTGATTTTAAAAAATACCGGAATATTGTTATGATAGGTCATTTTAGAAGTACCGTTGAAAAGTTGAAAGAGGAAGAAATCGACATTTCAATTTTTGATTTTGAAGACGAACAGACAAGCCTGCCTATTGAGCAACAACCGGATTATTTAAAGAAGTGCGATTTGGCAATTGTTACGGCAACTAGTGTTTTTAATAATACTTTTTCGGGGATTATAAACAAATGTAATGGAGATATTCATATAATGGGACCAACAACGATAATGCATCAGTATTTTTTTGATTTTGAGCAAGTTAAAGCTCTTTACGGAAGTCGTTTCAAAAAATTTGATACAGAAGTTTTGAACATAATTAAAGATGGATTAGGGACAAAGCAGTTTTTAAGATTGGGCGAAAAAGTTTTTATTAGTCGAAATGATAGTTTATAAAAGGAAATTAAATGTTGTATGGTACAAAGCAGCTGCATTAGGCAGCATTTGGGCAAGTTTTGAAATTGTACTCGGAAGTTTTTTGCATAATATAAAATTTCCCTTATCCGGTACAATTTTGGCGATGCTTTCTGTCATTTTGCTTATTACTTTTGCTCAGATTTGGAAGGATAAGGGCTTGTTTGTCAGAGCCGGATTGATTGCCGCTCTTATGAAGTCTATCTCTCCAAGTGCCATTTTAATTGGTCCTATGACCGGAATTTTTTTCGAGGCTCTTATTATTGAAATTTGCCTATCTGTTTTTGGAAGAAATTTTTTTGCTTATTTACTTTCCGGAATTTTTGCATTGTACAGCGTTATCATTCACAAAATTATTACACTTTTAATTTTGTATGGTACCGATATTGTCAGAATTAGTAAAAATTTATATTTTTTTATAATAAAACAACTGAATGTTAATGATTTGAATTTTTGGGAAGCTCTTTTATTGCTTAGCACATTCTATGTAATTTTGGGAATATTTGCTTCATTAATCGGATATTTTACCGGCAGAGAAGCCCGAAAATCAAGTAATACTGTCAATGACTCTCTTGATGTAAAATCATTTCAGAAAGACTTTCTGAGTTTAACAAAAAAAAGAAAATTATCATCAGTATATTTGTTGATTCACCTTATATCTATAGTTTTAATTTTTGTTTTGCTGAATATAACAGATTTAAATGTCTCATTATCAGTTGCATTTGTGTATATTTTATTTTGTAGATTCAGATATAAAAATTCTTACAAACAATTTAAAATAATCGGATTTTGGATACAAATATTTGTAGTTCTGATAATATCGGTATTGTTCTACAATGGAGTGCAAAATATCAGTATTTTAGATAAAGAAGGACTAACTGTAGGTTTGATGATGATTGCAAGAATGCTTGTAATTCTTTTCGGGTTTGCATCAATAAGCGTTGAACTTCGTAATCCGGTTGTTAAAGCTATACTTTTCAGAAACGGATTCGGAAGTTTGTATAATTCTATGGCACTTGCATTTTCTGTTTTACCTTCACTGATTGAAAAGACAGGAAATCCAAAATTAATGCTTAAAAATCCAAAAAAAACGAGTTTGTCAATAATTAACTATGCTGATGTAATTTATAATCAATTTGTTGAAAAAATAAAACAAAGAAAAGTAATAATTATTGCAGGCGAAAGAAATTCAGGCAAAACAACAACTTTACTGAAAGTTTCGGAAAGATTAAAAGAATTGGGTTATAAAATAGGCGGTTTTATGGCGTTGGGCAAAACAGACAAAGAAAATAAAAAGCATTTTTTTATATCTGATTTGCATTCTCAAAAAAAAATGTTGATGTGTACAACCAAAGAAATAAGCAAATTAAGAATTTGTAATTATTTTTTTAATCCTGCTGCAATAGAATTTGGGAAAAAAATAACATCAGCAGAATATTTAAAAGAAGATAAATATGCTGTTATTGATGAAATTGGACCATTAGAGTTGAAAAGTGAAGGGTGGTCTGATGTAGTTGAACGGATTTTTGAAGAAGGAAAGCCAATACAGGTTTGGGCAGTTAGAAAAAATCTTATTCGTGCAGTTGTGCGTAGATTTGCTATTAATCAGGCAGTTATTTTTGATATTAAAGAAGATAAAATTGAAGAAATTGTGGATTTTTTGGTATCAAAGTAAAAAAAAACGGGGTTAACCCCGTTTTTTTTATTTTCTTCCTGTATTTGAACTTGATTTATTAGAGTTTGTATTCGATGATGATTTATTTGTGTTTGAGTTGCTTTTACCGGAATTAGAACTATTTGAGTTATTGCTGTTTGAATTATAATTCGATTTGTTTGTGTTAGTGTTATTATTCGGTTTATAGCTGTTGTTGTAGCTGTTTGAATTATAATTCGATTTGTTTGTGTTAGTGTTGTTATTCGGTTTATAGCTGTTGTTGTAGCTGTTTGAATTATAATTCGATTTGTTTG
>DYKL01000038.1:7559-13791 GCA_020722645.1 Acetofilamentum sp.
TTATTCGGTTTATAGCTGTTGTTGTAGCTGTTTGAATTATAATTCGATTTGTTTGTGTTAGTGTTGATATTCGGTTTATAGCTGTTGTTGTAGCTGTTTGAATTATAATTCGAATTGCTGTTGGTATTGTTATTTGGCTTGTAACCGTTGTTATTGCTGTTTGAATTATAATTTTCGTTTGGTTTATAGCTGTTGTTATTAGAATTAGAATTATTATTCGGCTTATTGCTGTTGGAATTATTGTCGTTTGAATTATAATTATTATTTGGTTTATAGCTGTTGTTATTATTGTTATATTTTGTTTGGTTTTGGTAATATTCTGATTTGTTTACGTTTTGGTTTTCATCATTTAATTTAGTGCTGTTATTGCTTCTTGTAACATTTGTATTACTCTCGTTTCTTGAAACATTTCGATTGGTTGTATTATTATTGGATGTATTGCTTCTAGTATTATTGGATGTATTGCTTCTAGTATAAGTTTGGTCATCATTATTCGTATTGTTTGGATTTCTTGGATTGTAAGTATGATTATTTGAATTGGAATTTGAATTATTATTGTTTCTGTTGCCATAACTATGATTGCTGTTTGAAGTGTAATAATTGTTGTAATAATCATTGCTGCTATAATAATAGTTATTGTTATATGGAGAGTAATATGAATTTGAGTAGTATCCGCCACCGTTGTAATATCCATCCCAATATCCGTCCCAATAACCGTTATTGTAGCCATTATTGTAACCATTCCAGTAACCGTGATTATAGCCACCCCAATATGAGTGACTGTAAGGTCTGTAATAGCTGTATGAGTAATAATATCTGTAAGGATTATGATAATAGTAAAATGTTTGATAGTAGTAAGGATTATAACTTACGCTTATATAATAATAAGGTGTGTAATAATCAACATAAACATAAGTACCGCTATAAAAATAAGGACTGTAATAAGATTCTACAACAACCGGTTGATAAAATCTTCTTATGTTTGCAGAATATGAGTTATCTACGATAATGTATGTCGGGTCATTATCATCTTGTTGGTAATCACTATTGTTTGTATTTGATGTGTTGTAATTATCATCTTCGTAATAGTATTCATCGTCATTGTATTGCGCCGTAGCAATCAAGACCGTTGTTACCATAATCAGCAAAGTGTAGATTATCTTTTTCATAATTGTAGGTTTTGTTTGTTTTAATATTACCTTAAATCCGCAAGTCTATACCTATATATTTGAAATTCAGTCAGGTGAAAACACCTGACTGGTGCAAACTACATGTTGCAGGTGTTTTCACCTGCAACCACTTACGAAAAGACTTGCGGATTTAAGGTATTATACGAATAATAAATTTAAAAAGTTAATTGATTTAAGTTTTTTTGATAATTAATTATTGTTGTCATCGAGCAGATTTTCAACTTTTGATTGTGTTTCTTTAAGCTTCGACTGGCAAAATTCAAAAAGAGTTTTTGCTTTAGTGAGTTTTTCACTGATATTATCAATGTCAATATTACCATTTTCAATTTCGGAAATAATTTGGTTTATTTCTTCCAAAGCCTGATTATATGTCAATTTTTTTGAGTTCATAAACTTTTTTCAATGTTTTAGAATACAAAAGTACAATTTTCTACATTAAAAAACAAACAATTTTGTTGATATAATTGAATATTCTGACTATTTTGAATTTTTAAGTTCACAAATCTCAAGTACGAAGCACTAAAGAATTTTTATTCGATGGTAGTCTTAAAGCATTCTAAAATGATAGTTTTAAAGAAACAGTAAAAATTATATAATTTTATACATTCTGCCGGGTAAAGCTTTGACTGCGTTTTTGAATTCAAGATTAAATAACAATGAAAGTACCGTATTTATAGGCAAATTTGTTTCATAGACTATATTATCAACGTTTATAACGTCTTGATTTTGAATTATATCTATAATTTTTTGTTCATCTTCGGTGAAATCATAAAATATTTGTGGCTGTTTGGGGTTCTTTTGTAATTCCCAACCCAAAGAATAAATCAAATCTTCTGCATTTTCAATAAGTGCGGCTCTGTTTGTTTTTATTAAAAAGTTGCAGCCGGCAGAGTTTTTATCATTGACTTTTGCCGGAAATGTAAACACATCTTTGGAATACTGCAACGCATATTCGGCAGTAATCAGCGAACCGCCTTTTAACGGTGATTCAACAATAATGGTAGCAGATGAAAGTGCTGCAATTATTCTGTTCCTGCGTACAAAATTTGCGGCTTCGCCTTTTGTTTTGCTGGCAAATTCTGTTATTAAAGCGCCGTTTTCTATTATTCTTTTTGCTAATTCTTTATGCGAACTTGGATAAATAGTATCTAATCCGTGACCAAGAACTGCTACGGTTTTCAGTTTGTTGCTCAGTGCCGCAGTATGAGCACAATGGTCAACTCCATAAGCCAAGCCACTTACAATTGTCGGTGAAAAGCCCATATTTACCAAGTCTTCAATAAGTTTTTTGCAAATTTCGTCGCCATAATGAGACATTTTTCTTGTACCTACGACGCTCAGAAATTTACCTTTATTAAAGTCTATATCTCCTTTTGCAAATAATATCAATGGGCTGTCTTCGTATTTTTGCAATGATTTGGGGTAGTCCGCATCAAGATAAAAGTAGGGTTTAATATTGTATTGCTTGATAAATTCTGCTTCTTTCTCGGCTTTTTCAATAACTTCGTTGAGTTCTATTTTTTTTGCCAATATTGTTCCTATTCCGGGAATTTTTTCGAGTTTTGATTTTTTTTCGGTAAAAACTCCTTCAATACTGCCTACATAACTTACTAATTTTCTGGCTTTAATGGGACCTATGCCCGGTAATAAACTAATAGCCAATTTATTAACTAATTCGTCCACTAATCCTTGTTTTTAAATTTCAAACTACCAATGTTATCTACAATTTTTTTAAACCATTCAAAATAGAGAGTTATAAACAATATCAATGAGAACATCCATAATACTATAATATTAAAAGTAAAAGTAGGAATTTTTAATGAACCTATATATTTGTTTGCTGCATAAAAATGAGCTCTTCCGGTTTTTGAATCAGTTTCTGTAAAAATCGGGTCTTTTTTTCTTATTACTTCTTCTTTGTGATGCAAAAGCATTTTATTTTGTGTTTTATCAAGCACAAAATCTGCTAAATTATCATTATAATATTGCTTTTTAATTTCAATCATTTTTTCATCACCGTACTGACTTACAAGTTCGTTGTATTTTTTGTCTCTTTCAATATTTAATTCGTTTGAACGTTTGTTGAAGGCTTTTTTCAATAATTCCAGATATTCATTCAACTCTAATGCAACATCAGAATTAAAATTATCATAAGTTAATTTATCAATTGATTTGAATTTAAAGTCTTGTAATTCAGGTAGTTGTGAAAGTTTTGTCAATTCATTTTCAAGAGTTTTCAAATAATTTATTGTCAATTCTTTGTATTGTTCGTCTTCTTTTCCTTTTTCACATTTTTGGACATAGAGTTTCAGCTCAGACAAAAGATAAGCAGAAAGATATAATGCTTCACTTTTTTCTTTGTCGATATCGAAAAAATATTTTTCAAAATTGTTGGATTCAAACTGATGAACAACAATTGCTTCATAAGCCCAACGTGAATACATTAAATCACCAATAAACGGAACGTATTTTTTGCTGGTCAAAGGTGGGTAAATGTCTTCAAATTTAATCATTGCTCCGCCTAAAAGCATTTGCGGAACTAAAATCAATGGAATAAGAATATAAATAGTTACTACATTTTTGAAAGCTGATGAAATATTTAATCCAAGTACGTTTGATGCTGTCGCTGTACTGAAAAGAGCAATCCAGAAAGGCAATGTCATACCTTTTATTTCAAGAATAAATTGGCTGATCAGAATAAAAGAAATCATCTGATATGCAGATAATGCGAAAAGAATGAGAATTTTGGAGTTCAGGTAACTTATTCGACTGAGATTCAGGAATTTTTCGCGTTCTAAGATTCTGCGGTCTTTAATTATTTCTTCGGCACTGACTGAAAGTCCCAAAAACAAAGCAACTACAACAGACATAAAGAAAAATATCGGAATATTAATGTTTTGTGAAAAAACATAAATTCCTTCGTCTGTGATTTTTTTACTAAAAAATGCCAAAATTAAGGCAAGTAAAGGAGGTTCGAACAAATTCAACAGTAAATATTGTTTGTCTGTAAATTTTGACAATACATCTCTTGTAACAAAAACCTTGAATTGTTTAAATTTTGAGGGTATTTTGAAATCTGTTTTTGGTAATTCGGTTTTTGTAACTTTTTTAATTCTGCTTCTTTTTTCAAGATTTACTTTGAACAATGTGTACCATTCAAAAGGTTTTGTTTTTCTTTCGCTTGTGTATTTGCCGAATTCGTTGACCATTTTTTCTTCGATAATTTCCAAAACCTCTTCGGGGTGAACTGTTCCGCAGACAGGACATTCAATTTCGGCAAAATCTGCATAGCTTCCGGCTTCTTTGAAATATGCTATTGCATCAATCGGATTTCCCTGATAAATAGGATATCCGCCTTTGTCTAAAAGCCATATTTTGTCAAAAAGTTTGTAAATATCTGACGAAGGCTGATGAATATTAACAACAACTAATTTACCTGTAAGTGCCTGATGTTTCAGCAAATCCATTACTATTTCTGAGTCTGTTGAAGATAAACCTGAGGTAGGTTCATCAACAAACAATATTGAAGGCTCTCTGATAAGCTCCAGTGCAATATTCAATCTTTTACGCTGTCCGCCGCTGATAAATTTATTCAGAGGATTACCAACTTTCAAATCTTTACTTTCGTATAATCCAAGTTCATTAAGAATTTTTACAACTGCTGCATCAATCTGTTCGTTTGTATATTTACCGAAACACAATTTTGCATTATAATAAAGGTTTTGGTAAACAGTCAGTTCTTCAATCAGCAAATCGTCTTGGGGAACAAGACCAATTAAACCTTCAAGTTCTTCTTTTTCTTTGTTGATGTCGTAACCGTTGATTGTAATATTACCGGAGTTTAAGGGATATTTTCCTATTAGAATATTAAGGAAAGTAGATTTTCCGGCTCCACTTCCGCCCATAATTCCTATAAGTTGTCCGGAATTTAATTCAAAACTGACTTTATGCAGTCCGTTGTTGCTGTTTTTAAATTTGAATTCGATTTGATTTGCAACAAGTCTGATTTGTGTTTTATCGCCAGAAAATCTGAATTGATTTGAAATTTCGGTTTGATAAATGGGAGTAATTCTGTTTCCTCTTACAATTGAGCCGTTATCAAATAAATAAAGTCTGTTTGGACTTATTACACGACCTGTTAATCTGAGTTGTTGAGAGCCGGTATATTTAAAAATAAATGATTCAACGCTTTTAAGATATAAAATGTAAAAAGGATTATCAATATGAGGTTCGTGTATGTGTCTTTTTTCAGCAAAATCAGAATGTTCTGTTTTGTTGTCGATGATAATGAGATTGTCTTTTATAGGCATATTTGCAAAATCAGCCGCCGCAAATGCCATAATATTGTGAAATTCTTCTTTGTCGATTGTAAATGTGTCGGCAAGAGTTGATAACAGGTCAAGTTCGGAGTCGCTTATGGTTTGGTTGTCATAAACATATTCAATTACTCTGAAAAGAACAACGACTTTTTCCAAACGGTTTAGTGTAACGTTTATTTTTTCAGTAATTTTCAGAATTTTGACTGAACTTGCAGCAAGTTTTTTTCTTTTTTTTCCGTCGTCTTTGTCGGGAGCGAGAGTCGATAAATATTCGTCATATTGCTCCAGATATTTGTCTGTAAGTTCATGACTTAAGTGGCTTCGAAGGTACATTCTGACAATTTGTCTGGAATTGTCCATATCAAAACTTTCTTCTTTTATGCCTGCTACCAGTGCAAAGAGTTGCATCAAGGCATTTAAAACTGATTCATTCATTGTTACATTGCTAAATTGTTAAATTGTTTCATTTGCTTCGTACCTCGCAATGACATTGTTACATTGTTACATTGTTTCATTTGCTTCGTACCTCGCAATGACATTGTTACATTGCTTCATTGTTTCATTTGCTTCGTACCTCGCAATGACATTGTTACATTGCTTCATTGTTTCATTTGCTTCGTACCTCGCAATGACATTGTTACATTGTTACATTGCTTCATTATTTTATAATTCAACATTCAATATTCAACATTCAATATTCAACATTCAATATTCAACATTCAA
>DYKL01000038.1:13891-15667 GCA_020722645.1 Acetofilamentum sp.
ATTCAACATTCAATATTCAACATTCAATATTCAACATTCAATATTCAACATTCAACATTCAATATTCATCATTCAACATTCAACATTCAATATTCGATATTCAACATTCAATATTCAAAATTCATTATGCATCGTGGGTGCAAACATCAATAACGTATATTTTCCAGTTTCCGCTGTTTTTCCCGATATAAAAATGAACACCTTCATTAATATCTGTAATCAAAACTACATAGCTGATATTTGTCTTTATTTCGGAGTAATCAGTTAAATTTTTCGGTTTTTCTATGTATATTTCACTTTGAAGTTCCCACACAGATTTCAATTCTTCATCAATGTTTTTTGTTGAAATATAAATTCCTTTTTCTTTGTATTGATACAAATTCATATCGAAAACAGGTAAATTATCAGTAAAAATAATTTTTCCTTTTTTGTATCCTTTGAAGTAGTCAATAATTTCAGAATAATGTTGAGTAGTTACATACGGAAAAGCACCCGGATTATATATTTTAAAAACACTGTCGTTTACAAAATATTTTGATAAGCCGGTATTAGAATTTACAGCATTAATAAAATCGGTTATGAACAGTTCAATTTCTTCTTCGACAGTATATTCGACAACTTCATTTTTTGATAAATTGGTTTGAGAGCCAAAAACCCAGCCTTGTTTGCCTTCAAATTCGATTTTATACCAAAAGTCAGTAACACCTTTAATCGTCTCTTCTTCACCTTTTTCTATGAGTTTACATTTTGTTCCGTCATCAAGTTTAAGTACAACTTCGCCGGTTGTTGGTTCTGAGCGTACCCAAATCTGATTTCCTTTGATTGTCAGAAAATCTTCTTCTGTCTTATCGTTGTTATTGTTTATTTGTTCAATTTTGTTTTCGTTTTCTTCCGGATTGTTTTCGCCTGAATGGTTTTTATTTTTGCATGCAAAGAGCAGCAGTATGATTAAAAACAGGTATGAAAATTTCCTCATAATTATATTTTTTTATCTATTATGTTTGTAATAGCAATAAATATATCATCAATTAATCCGATTCCGTTAATCTTGATTAGTTTGTTTTGCTTTTTGTAATAATCAATCAAAGGAGCTGTTTTTTGTAGGTATTGAACAATCCTGTTTTCAATAATGGAAATATCACTGTCATCTTTGCGGTTTTCCAGAACAGCTCTTTTACTAAGTCTTTCAATCAATATTTCTTTTGAAACATCAAGAAGGATGACAGAGTCAATTCTAATTTTTATTGAGTCAAGCATTTTGTCAAAATCTTCGGCTTGTTTAATAGTTCTGGGGAAACCGTCAAAAATAAAACCGTTGAATCCTTTTACTTCTTTAATTTTATTTTCAACCATTTTGATAATAATGTCATCAGGCAAAAGTTCGCCTTTATCCATATATTGTTTAGCAATAATACCTAATTCAGTCTTTTTATCAACTTCATTTCTCAAAATATCTCCGGTTGAGAGGTGAGCAAGATTATATTTCTGAGCAATTTTTACTGCCTGTGAACCTTTTCCGGCTCCTGGCGCTCCAAGAAAAATTAAATTCATCATAATATTGTATTTTAAGTTTGTATTTTTTTTAACCACTAAGACATTATAAAACGATATATTTGTGATTTTTTAACCACTAAGACACTAAGTTTTTACTTTTTTTTAACCACTAAGAAACACTAATTTTTTACTTTTTTTTAACCACTAAGACACTAAGAACCACTAAGTTTTTACTTTTTTTTAACCACTAAGACACTAAGAACCACTAAGTTTTTACTTTTT
>DYKL01000038.1:15767-16040 GCA_020722645.1 Acetofilamentum sp.
TTTAACCACTAAGACACTAAGAACCACTAAGTTTGTAATTCGGTGTTCAATATTCAACATTCAAAATTCGTCATTCTTATTTCCCTAGGCCTTCTTTAAGCCATTTCAGAGCTTCATCAATGTTATTAAATACTTTTGACTCAATATTAGGTTTAGAAAACAGAAAATACATATTAGCCAATGATTTCTGAATACTTCCAATCAATACTATTGCGTTGAATTTCATGTGTAAATAATTTTGTAAGTTAATATATATCAGTTATTTATAATAAT
>DYKL01000039.1:0-12350 GCA_020722645.1 Acetofilamentum sp.
TTATCACATTATCACATTATCACATTATCACATTATCACATTATCACATTATCAAATAAGCATAAATTTACAGACTCCAATAAATCATGCTTTTGACTTTTTGTCTATATATTCCTTTTACATCTACAAAAATTGCATCAGGATTAGTTATTTTTTTGAAAAAAGTTTCGTCATAATTTAAAAATTCATTGTGCGAGACAGCAGCTATTATTGCGTCATAATTTTCAGAAATTTTATCACACAAATTTATATTATATTCATGTTTTACTTCTTCAAAATCGGCGTGAGGGTCGTAAACATCTACATTTACTTTGTATGATTCCAGTTCTTTTACAAGGTCTGCGACTTTGGTGTTTCTAATGTCGCTTACATTTTCTTTAAAAGTAAAACCCAAAACCAAAACTTTTGAATGTAAAATGTTTTTTTCCTGTCCAACGATTTTTTTCACTGTTTGCTTTGCAATATAACCACCCATAGAGTCATTAACAAATCTACCGGCAGATATCACATGAGTATGATAGTCAAGTTCTTTTGCTTTATGAACAAGATAATAAGGATCTACTCCAATACAATGCCCCCCGACCAATCCCGGATAAAATTTCAAAAAATTCCATTTTGTACCTGCCGCTTCAATTACTTCATAAGTATTTATGCCTATTTTGTTAAAAATTATTGACAATTCGTTCATAAATGCAATATTTACATCTCGTTGAGTATTTTCGATAATTTTTGCAGCTTCAGCAACTTTAATGCAGCTTGCTTTGAAAATTCCTGCTTTAATGATGCTCAGATAAACATTTGCAATCTCTTCTGATGATTCTTGGTCGCAACCGGAAGTTATTTTTCGGATAGTTGTCAATGTATTTACTTTATCGCCCGGATTTATTCTTTCCGGAGAGTAACCTACTTTAAAATCGTCAATAAATTTTAATCCCGAAAATTTTTCAATTACAGGCACACAATCTTCTTCTGTACAGCCCGGATAAACTGTTGATTCAAAAACTACATAATCACCTTTTTTGATAACTTTACCAACTGTTTCGCAGGCACTTAACAATGGAAATAAATCAGGCTTTTTGTGTTCATCAATAGGAGTTGGTACGGCAACTATGAAAAAATTTGCGTTTTTAAGGTCTTCAATATTTGTTGTGTACAAAATATCTATGTTTTCAAATTCTTCGGGGGCAACTTCTCCTGCCGGATCGATTTTATTTCTTAATTTCTTTATTACTTCATCTTTAATATCAAATCCTATTACCGAGAATTTTTTTGCAAATTCAATTGCAATTGGCAAACCAACATAGCCCATGCCAATAACTGCAATTTTTGCTTGTTTGTTTTGAATTTTTTGAAATATCATTTTTGAATTTTTTAATATTGATTGATTTATTTTGCAAAAATATTTAAAAAGAGAGTATGTCAAATTATTTTGTTTAAAAACGGGTGATATTCGTTTCTGAGCCCTATAATTTCTGAATTTCTTATTTTATAAACCGTTTCTATACTTTCTTTGGCATCTTTTAATGAAAAACCGTTACCTTTTAATATTTGGATATAACTTTCAGTGTGTAAATCTGTAAAACCTCCGCTAAATTCAAGCTCTTCTTCATTAATTTTGATAGAACGAAAAGTTGTTTGTTGTTTTTCTGTTGCATATTCAGGTAAATCTTTTCTGTCTAAACTTAAAAACCATCTAACGTTGGCATTTTCCAGTTCAAGAAAACCGGCAGCTTTGTCTTTGTTATTAAGATGTACATTATTTTTTTTAACTTTTCCGAAAATCCAAATTAACATATCAAAAAAATGAACTCCAATATTTGTGGCTATTCCTCCTGATTTAGAAATATCACCTTTCCAACTGATATAATACCATCTGCCTCTTGACGTAATATAAGTCAAATCAATGTCATAAATTTTATTTTTATTCTGTTCAATTTTTTTCTTTAATTCTACTATGCTTGGGTGAAGTCGAAGCTGAAGAATTGTATTTATTTTTCTGTTTGTTTCATTTTCTATTTCCGTCAATGCATCAACATTCCATGGATTTAGAACAATAGGTTTTTCGCAGATTGCGTCAGCATTATGTTTAAGAGCAAATCTAATATGAGCATCGTGTAAGTAATTAGGAGAGCAAATGCTTACGTAGTCAATTCTTTTATCATTCCTTCTTATTTTATCAATATGCCTGTCAAATCTTTCAAATTCAGTAAAAAAGTCAGCATCAGGAAAAAACGAATCCATAATACCGACACTGTCATTTTTATCAAGAGCAGCAATAAGATTGTTCCCTGTGTCTTTAATTGCGCGCATATGTCTTGGTGCAATGTAGCCACCTACACCTATCAAAGCAAAATTTTTCATTTTATTTTTTTTTTTAAGATATTTTTCTTAATTTTGAAGTTTTAAAATTGCAAAAGAAATAAAAATTTTTTCAGTATAATCTTTTGTAATACTAATTTTACAATTTTTTAAAATCAAATTTTTGAGCATATATAATTTTAATATATGTCAGAAAAAAAACACTCAAATACTCTGGATATTTTCAACATAATGTTTGAAAATTTTATTGTTGCTTCTTATGTCGGTCCAATTGATGGCGATATTTTGACTTTGCTTGGCGAAAACATAGAACAAACATTATGGCAAAACGAAACTACAAGACGTAAATTTTTTAAAATATTTATCGAATTGTCCCAAAACATAGCACTTTATTCAGAAGACAGAATTGTCATTAAGGATAAAGAATATGGGCAAGGGACTTTTATTATCAGTGATTATGGTGAGTATTTTTTATTTTCAGCCGGAAATCTGGTATCTGAAAAAGCAGCTAATGATTTAGAAAAACGTTGTAATGAAATAAATACTCTCGACAGAATCGGACTCCGTTCTTTAAGAAGAATGTACAGAAAAACCGGCAATGAAAAGGGTGGTGGAAATATTGGTCTTGTTCAAGTTGCTCTTTTATCAAAAAACCCATTGGAATATAAATTTTACTCAACCGAAATGCCGCAAAAGAAATTCTTTTTAGTAAGTGTCAGAATTGAAAAAGGTTAAAATGAAAAAAATCAGTTTTGTAATATTTTTTTTAGTTTTTGCATTTGTTATTAATGCACAGAAAATTGGGTTACCTATTGTAACAAATTATTCTCCGAATGAATACCACGGACATTTTCAAACTTGGGATGTTGTTCAGGGTAAAAGCGGATTGATGTATTTTGCAAATGGTGACGGGCTTATGGTTTTTGACGGTGTAAACTGGGATTTTTACGAATTGCCCGACCAACAAATTCCAAGAGCAATAGCTATATCTCAATCCGGAAAGCTTTTTATCGGTGGTGATAATACATTGGGATATTATGAAACCGACTCTGTATATAATCTGAAATTTGTTTCTATTACTGATTTAATTCCCACAGAATTTTCAGATTACAATATTATTTGGGATATTTACATTAAAAACAATATCGTTTATGCAAGATCTACCAAATATATTTTTATTTACGAAGATCAGAACATAAAAGCATACAAAATTGAAAACTCTTCTTCGTCAGTTGCTGTTGATAAAAACGAAAATGTTTTTTTGGCATATAGAAATATTTTATATGCTATAATACAAGACAGCATAACTGAAATTGATTTTGATAAAAACATTTATACTTTTCTTGAAAAAAACGACAGCATATTTTTTTATACATCTGACGATAATATTTATTACTTGAATGAAAAATTTGAGCCGATTTTTTATAAAAAAATTAATTTCAATATAACTGATGTTTCAAGGTCAGGATTGATTTTTTATAATGATACTTCTATAATTTTCAATACTTTTGATAAAGGTATTTTTTTATTTAACCTTAAAAGCGAGTTGCTATTAAATTTATCGCAAGAAACCGGTCTTATTGGCGATAATGTTTATAAAAGTTATGTGGATAATATGAATAATATATGGGTACTTACAAATGCCGGTATTTCTTACATCGAATTGTTCTCGCCCATCAGAATAGTAGATTCAAGAATGAAAATTGATATTAGTCATCCCAGTTTTTTGTCATTTTTTAATGAATCAATTTATACAAGCACCGGACATAAATTATATGAATTAAAAATAAATCACGATAAAACTATTGTCTCAAATGAAATACAAGAGGATTTGACACAAACATGGGGAGGTGTGAAAATTGGAGACGAGTTTTATATAAGCAGTAATCCCAGAATAATAAGAATTGATGAAAATGGAAACAGAAAAATATACGGACCACACGAAAATATTTGGTCAATAAACAAAGTTCCGTTTTCTGAAAATGATTATTTACTCGGGTCTTCAGTTGGAATTTTTCATTACAAATATAACGGAGACAGTTTAAAATTTGAGAAAAAAATCAAAGGACACGATTTGAATTCCAGAAATTTTTATTTTGATGCAAATAATAATTTATGGGTAAGTCATAACAAAGACGGTATTTACAAAATAAAATTCACAGATTCTTTGACAATTGAAACAAAAGAATTTTATGGACAAGAAAAAGGTTTGTTTAACACAAACTCAATAATGTTTTTTGAGTGGAAAAACCAACTTTTAATTTCAACTTTCAAAACTCTCTATGTTTATGATGAAAAAAATGATTCAATTTGTGAGTTTCATCAAATTACCGATTATTTTGAAATTAAAGATAAACGGGTATTACAGTTGATTTCAATTGATTCAACAGGTGATTTTTGGTTCGAGTATTACAACGACAATTTTGACAGTGAAATTTTTTGTTTCAGAGAAATAGACGGCAAGTTTGTGGAGGTAAATATCGCTGCAAAAAGATTGCTTAATTTCGGCTTTATATTTACATCTGATTTTTCTGCTGAAAACATAATTCTGGCAACATCAAAAGGATATGTGTTCTATGACAAAAAAAATGAATACAAGTATAATCAACCCTTCAAAGCGTTAATACGAAAGGTTTATTTTTCATCTACCGATTCTTTATTATTCGGAGGCTATATATTTGATGCTGACAGCGGTTATTTGAATAATTTTAATGATAAACATAAATTTGTTGTAGATTATAAATTTAATAATTTAAGATTTAATTATGCTGCACCTTTTTATATTTATTCAGAAAAAATTTTATATAGAGTAAAACTCGAAAATCACGATGAAAATTGGTCTTTATGGACATTTGAAACAAAAAAAGAATATACAAACTTATCTCCCGGAAAATACACATTTCTGGTTGAAGCAAAAAATATTTACAATCAGGTAAGTCAAACCGGAAGATTCACTTTTTATATAAAACACCCATGGTACCAAACTTTTTGGGCATATATAGGTTATTTTGCTCTTTTCTTGTTTTTTATGTATCTTTTAGTTAAATTTTTTACTTTCAGATTAAAAAGGCATAATGAAAAATTAGAAGAATTGGTTGAGCAAAGAACAATAGAAATAAAACAAAAAAATATTGAATTAGAACAACAAAAGGAGGAGATATTAACTCAGGCAGAAGAGCTTATAATTGTTAATCAAGAACTTGAAAAACTTTCTACAATTGTTCGGGAAACTGACAATGCCGTTATTCTTGCCGATAAAGACGGTAACTTTATATGGGTAAATCAAGCTTTTACAAAAATTTTCGGATATACTTTTGAAGAACTGGTAAATAATGTAAGTCCTAATTTAATTGCAGACAGAACAGAGGAAAGAGTTAAAGATATAGTAAATAAATGCCTTGTTGATAAAGTTACCGTTGATTATGAATTAGAAGTTAAAAATAAAGAAGGAAAAGAAATTTGGGTACACACAACTTTAACACCATTGATAGATGATGAAGGAGAAATAAACTCATTAGTTGCAATTGATTCTGACGTTACTCAACAAAAAAAATATGAAAAACAGATTTTAGAGCAAAGAGACCAGATTACATCAAGCATCAAATACGCTTTGAATATTCAGCAAAGTATTTTGCCAAGCGTTGATGAGATAGGTGTTTTGTTTGAGAATTTTATAGTTTTCAAACCCAAAGATATTGTTTCGGGAGATTTTTATTGGATGTCAAATGTGTTTATTACAGAAAATAACCGTTATCACAGAGATCCAAATGTTCAAAACGGCTTTAAAGTAGGACAAACTGTTTTCTTTTCGGTGGTTGATTGCACAGGACACGGCGTTCCCGGTGCTTTTATGTCTTTAATCGGCAGCAGGTTACTTGGTGAAATTGTTAATGAAATGAGAATAGTCAAACCAAAAGACATTTTGTATCATCTCGATTTCAGACTTAGTCGGGTTTTAAAGCGTACTCAAAAAAGAAATTACGACGGTATGGTTGTTAGCATTTGCAGACTTGATAAAGTTTTAAAAGGTGATGTTGAAGAAATTAATGTTACTTATGCAGGTGCAAAACAACATATCACATATTATAAATTTAATTCCAAAGAATTTAAAAAATTAAGAGGCTCTGCAAGACAAATTGGTTTTGTTGTTAATGAATCTATTGAGTTTTCTGATATGGAATTTGTATTGAATAAAGGTGATATTTTGTTTATGTATTCTGACGGTTTAAAAGATTTGAACAATCCAGACAGGGTTAGTTTTAGCTACAAAAAAATTATCAACGTTTTAATGGCTAATATTAACAAAAATATGAATGAAATTGGCAAAGAAATTGAGACAGAACTTAACAACTGGCTTGCTGATGATCATCAACGAGATGATATTACCTTTATGGGATTAAGAATGTAATTTTTATTTATTAACATATAATAATATCGCTTTTTTTATGAGAAGATT
This sequence comes from Acetofilamentum sp., assembly GCA_020722645.1. GTDB lineage: Bacteria > Bacteroidota > Bacteroidia > Bacteroidales > JAFGUD01 > JAFGUD01. The sequence goes on from DYKL01000039.1 coordinate 6,776, forward strand.
TGTTACCTTTTTTATTATTTCCACTTTGTGCTTAGCATTAAATGGTCAACAATCTAAAATTGACAGTTTAAAAACACTTTTAGATAATTCAAAACACGATACTGTAAGTGTGATTATTTTAAAAAAATTGACAAAAGAATATTATAAAGTTGCAGATACTGTTAATTTTGAAAAATGTTTGGAAGAAATTGCCGATATTATTGATAAAGACAAAAAACATTATAAGCTTGATGATATTGAATTTTTAAAAAATATGTATCAATCAGCAAATAATTTTGAAAAATGTTCAGAATACTATGAAAAATATTCGGAAATAGCTTTGAAACAAGAAAATCTGCCAAAATATGCAATAAACGAGAGCTATTATTTGTACTTTCTTTCAGAATATGGTCTTCACGATAAAGCTATTGAAAAAGGACTTGAGCTGATAAGTTTTGTTGAACAAAACAACTTAAAAGAACAATTTGAATTGGTATATTTAATGCTTGCTTTTGCATACAGAAACTACAATTTGTACGATCAGGCTCTTATTTATTTCGAAAAATCCGCTTTAAATTCCGATACAACAAATCCTGATAATTTTCTTCACGTAGCTTATAACGAAATCGGAAATATATATTCATTAAAAGGTGCTTATACTGAGGCTTTGGAATATCAACAAAAGGCACTTGAAATCAGATTAATATTAGGAATGCCGACTTATTTAGCATATTCTTATAATGATATTGCCGGAACTTATCAGAATTTAGGTCAAGAAGAACTTGCATTAGAGTATTACAAAAAATCGGCAACCCTTTTGGAAAAATTAGGAGATTTAAATTCTTATTTTCATATTTGTAACAATATTGCTCAAATTTATTTATCGCTTGGCGATAATGACAGTTGTTTTCAATATTTAATTAAATCAGAAGAAATTGCTGATAATTTAGAGATAGAACAGCTTTATTATCATTTATATTCAAACTATGCAAATTATTATCAAACTATTGGTGATTATGAAGAAGCTTATAATTACATAAATAATGCTTATTATATTAAAGATTCTATTTTTACAGAAGAAACAAACAGACAGATTGCTAATTTCGAAAAAAAATATGAAATCGAAAAAAGAGATAACGAAATACTTAAAACTAACGAGAAACTTAAACGTCAAAAAATACTGACTTATACTTTTGTATTAGGGATTCTACTTGTTGTGTTTTTTATGTTGATGATTTACAGGCAGTTTAAACAAAAAAAACGTGCTTATATTGAACTTGAACAGAAAAATGAAGAAATTTTACAACAAAAAGAAGAAATTCTTCAGCAAAAAGAAGAGATTGAATCACAAAGAGATTTGATAATTGAACAGAAAAATCATTTGACTAACAGTATAAATTACGCTTTTAGAATACAAACTGCATTATTCCCGCCAAAAGATTTTATAAATACTATTTTACCACAAAATTTTATTTACTACAAACCCAAAGATATTGTCAGTGGTGATTTTTATTGGGCAACCAAAATAGGTAATAAAATAATTATAACCGTTGCTGATTGTACAGGACATGGAGTACCGGGAGCTTTTATGAGTATCTTGGCAATTTCTCTATTAAACGAAATTGTTCTTAGTTCAACAAGCGAAAAAAATTTAAGTGCTGCCTTAATTTTGGATAGTCTTAAGGCTCAGATAATAAAATCTTTACGTCAAAAAGACCCGCTCAGCAAATCTGTTGAGGGAATTGATATGGCTCTTTGTATTATTGATGAAAATAATCTAAAATTACAATACGCCGGTGCATACAATTCGATTTTTATTAATCGTAACAATAATCTGATAGAAATCAAAGCCGATAGGGTAGCGGTTGGTATAAGTTTTAAACCAATTTATAATTTTAAAAACAATGAGTTTGATTTGCAAAAAAATGATATACTTTATTTGTTCTCTGATGGTTTTGCAGATCAATTCGGTGGTAATAATTATGAAAAATACAGTTTAAGCCGTTTTAAAAATTTTTTACTTTCTATATCTAATGATAATTTTGATAAAAGCACTGATATATTAGATAAAGAATTATCAGACTGGACAAATCTTGCTCCTGCTAATAAAAAAAGACTTCAGATAGACGATATTCTGGTAATGGGCATTAAGTTTTAAAATTCTTATTTTTCAATCAACATAATTATTATTGCTTCTATTGTTTCCGGAGTTTGTGCTAATGTAACTGTATGATTGTCATTATAATGAAGAGATGGCAAAGATAAATAATATAATTTGTTTTCATCATTATTAATATTGTCGATAAATAATACATTTATTTTGTCTGAGATTGTTAATTTGAATGTGCTTTTGTCATTATTTATAATTTCTGTCGGGATTTCTTTGAAATTAATATAAGCCTTTATTTGTGGTACTTCCTTATTATTGTCATCAACAAAAACATTTCCGGGTGCTTCTGTAAGATATTTTATTTCTTTATATATAATTCGTTTACCTTCAAATTCTTCCGGCAGATTGTTTTTAGCTATAAGGTCTTCAATTTTTTGCTTTTCCTGCAAATATATCTCCATATTTAATGTGTCGTGAAATTCATCATATTTTTCTAAAGAAATAAATTTTGTTGCAAATTCACCATTTAATTCTCCATCAACATCATTTGCAAAAAATTCTAGTTTTGCTCCCCAATCAACATACACAGGCGTAAGAAATTCTCCATTTTCGTTAGTTTTTGCCTCTTGCCCAAAATGTTGTGCAATATAAATATTTGGGATTGGTTTATTTGTGTTTTGTGCAAATACTTTGCCTTTCAGAAAAAACTGAACCATTGGCGCTCCGTATTGTGCAATTATTTTTTGTGAAAAGCCTATAATAAAGCCTATTGTTGTCAACAAAAAAGTCATAAACTTGAGATAATAATAGCGGAAATTTTTTTTCATGTGTTTTAAAATTATTGGTTTTTTAACTGCTTTGACTTGCTTAGTGCACTTACATCTGCCTTACTTAGTGTAATTCCCAAACTGTTTCTGCTTTTTTTGATTGCCTGACTAAACAATTGTTAATTAAATAATAATCAGCAATTTACTAATAAGTTAATTAAAAAATTGACAATTTTATTTATCTGTAAATCTACATTATTTTTTTAAAAAAGTCAAGTTTTTGTCTTTTTTATTTTAGCATATTATAATGACACATCTGTACTTCACTTTCTGCGTTTTCATATAAATGAAGACCATTTCCCCTGCACCATTTATAAACCTCGCAGTTTTTACAGATTCCTTTTTTTGTCCAATCTCTGTTTCTCATAACATCGAATTTAGTGTTCCACACGTCCCAAAAATAATCTTTGTAGATATTTCCCTGAATAAAAGACCTGTTTATGTTTGGACAAGCTGAAATAGAACCATCAACAAGCACTGAACCTATGTGAACTCCGGCAAAGCAGAAATAATATCCATCTCTGACTTCATTTTCGTAATTCCCCAGAAACCCCTCACAACTGTATGAAACATTTATTTGTTTTTCTTTTCGGCTTTTTTTAATAAATTCCATCAATTCAGAAAATTGTTGATTAGAAATTTTTAAAAAAGTGTTCGTTTTTGCTCTGCCTGTAGGAAATATTGTGAAAATCCGCCAGTTTTTCACTCCGGTATCTATCAAAAAATGTTTGAATTTTTTTAAATCATCAAAATTTTTCTGATTTACACAACTTACAATGTCATATTCTATGTTTGGTTGATTTACGATAATTTTTATTGCGTTTATTGCTCTCTGGAAGCTGTTTCTATTGTTTCTAAGCCAGTTATGTGCTTCCTGAAAGCCGTCTAAACTTACTGTTATTGAACCTAAGCCTGCATTTATAAGATTTTTAAATCTTTCTTCTGTTAATGCGTATCCGTTTGTTACCATACCCCACGGAAAACCTTGCCTTGTTATTCTCTCTCCGAATTCTTCCAAATCTTTTCTAAGCAAAGGTTCGCCTCCGGTAAGGACTATCATTGTTTTGTTCGGGTTTTGGTTTTTGCTTATTTGTTCGGTAATCTTCAAAAAATCGTCTAATGGCATATCTTTCACCTGCGATTCTTTGTGGCAGTCGCTTCCACAATGAAGACAATTCAGATTGCAACGTAATGTGCATTCCCAGAATAAATATTTTAATTCGTGCAACTCCGACTGTATTTCAACATATTTTTTATGCAGATTCAGAGCTAATTTTTTTTTGAAACTTATTTTTTGTTTGTCAAGCATTAAAGTCCAAACTTTTTGTAAATTTGCAAATAAAAAAAAACAAAATGAAAAAATATTTATTTTTTTTGATAATTACTTTTGCTCTTTCTTGTGGTAAAAATGTTGATTGTCCGGCTTTTACAGATGAAGATATGTCTTTTATTCCATATTCCGAAAATCAGGTTTTATTGTTTACAAATCTTGATGGAGATACTCTTAAATTTATTGTTCACAATATTGAAAAATCTCCTGAATATTCTTTTAAATGTAAAGATTTGAATAAAATTTGCAATTGTCAGAGTTCGGCTGTTATAAAGACAACTAATAATCTGGAACCTGATACCGCCGTTTTTTTGCTTTTTGAAAAAAATTCGGTTTCAACTTCAAAATACTATTATTATCATGTTTTAGATTTTTATTTTGAAATTGATTTTGAAGATTATTATCAAAATTTGAATTATTTGGAAAATGTTCGTTTTTATGATACATTAACTGTCAGCAATGTTAGATATGACGATGTCTTCTCTATCGAAAATGATAATAACACCCAAAAGGTACTTAAAGTTTTTTTAAACCAAGAGCATGGTATTTTAAGAATTGTCGAAACTACTCCTACTAACAATTGGGCTATTTGTAATTAGAGTTAGTTCATAAAGTCCATAAAGTTAAAAGCCTGCCCTGTAAGGGTCTATAAAGTATTAGCATTTGATTTTCAATAAAATACCCTTACATGGCAGGCTTTTAGACCCTTTCAGGGCAAGCTTTATAAACTTGGCACTTTTATTAGTGTTTCTATAAACTGACACTATTTAACAAGATGTAATACATTCTACAACTGATAGTAGCAGGTCGTTTTTGTATGAATAATAAATGTTACGTCTGTCTCTTTCGCTTAAAAGGATTCCTTTGTCTCTCAAAATGCCTAGATGATGAGAAACTACTGATTGTTCAAGTTTTAATGCTTCGTAGATTTGAGTAACAGTCATTCTTTTTCCTTCTATTAAAGCTAAAATAGCAACTCTTATAGGATGAGCCATTGCTTTTAGAAGCATTGCAGCGTGTTCTAATTGTTCGGGTGTTAATTTTTTTCCGCTCATAGGTTTGGTTTTTATGTCTAAATATTGATAAATCATAATTATGCAAATATATAGATGTTTAATTTATCAAAAATGATTTTAGTCATTTATTTAAGTGTTTTTAATATTTTTCGAAATTTTATGACTCTTCTTTAATTATTAAATTCATTTTAATAAGTTAATTTTAAGTTTGTTAATTTGCTAATTATCTTATTGGCTAATTATCACATTGTCTCATTTGCTAATTATCACATTGTCTCATTTGCTAATTATCACATTGTCTCATTTGCTAATT
>DYKL01000039.1:12450-16039 GCA_020722645.1 Acetofilamentum sp.
ATCTAATTATTTATAAATTTGTTGAAATTTTTCGTCTATGGTATTGAATTATATTTGGATAGGTTTTTTCCTTATAGCTTTTGTAATTGCATTGATTAAACTGATTTTTTTAGGTGATACAGAAATTTTTCCGGCAATAATGCAGAATGTTTTTGAAATGGCTGAAACCGGCTTCAAATTATCTATTGGTTTAACAGGTGTTTTGGCTTTGTGGCTCGGAATTATGAAAATTGGTGAAAAGGGTGGGGCTATTAGAGCTTTTGCTAAAGTACTTAATCCTTTGTTTAAAAAACTTTTTCCTGAAATCCCCGAAAATCATCCTGCTATTGGCTCTATTGTTATGAATATATCCGCAAATATGCTTGGTTTGGACAATGCAGCTACTCCAATGGGACTAAAAGCAATGGAAGAAATGCAGGAGTTGAACACAAAAAAAGACACTGCTTCAAATGCTCAAATTTTGTTCCTTGTCCTTAATACTTCCGGTTTAACACTAATTCCCGTAAGTATTATGGTTTACCGTGCTCAGCTTGGTGCGGCTGACCCAACTGATATTTTTATCCCGATTTTATTGGCAACTTTTTTCTCAACAATTGCCGGTTTGATTACTGTTGCTCTTTATCAAAAAATAAATATTTTTAACAAGGTTGTGTTGTTGTATTTAGGCGGCATAACTTTGATTATCGGTGCAATTATATTTCTTTTTACTAATTTATCAGATTCACAGACACAAATTGTTTCGCAGGTTGCTTCAAATGTTATTCTTTTTTCAATAATTATTGCTTTTATTATTGCCGCAATGTTGCAAAAAGTCAATGTTTATGAGGCTTTTATCGAAGGAGCAAAAGACGGCTTTAAAATTGCCATTAAAATTATACCATATTTAATTGCCATACTTGTGGCAATCGGTGCTTTCAGAGCATCAGGTGCAATGGATTATCTTGTTGAAGGCTTTAAATCTTTTTTTTATTGGATAGGTATTAATACAGATTTTGTTGAGGCATTACCAACTGCATTTATGAAGCCTTTGAGCGGTAGTGGTGCAAGAGGTATGATGGTTGATACTATGACAACTTATGGTGCCGACTCTTTTGTAGGGCGTGTTGCCTCTACAATTCAGGGTTCTACCGACACAACTTTTTATATTTTAGCAGTTTACTTTGGTGCCGTCAAAATTAAAAATACAAGATACGCAGTTACAGCAGGTTTAATAGCAGACTTTTTTGGTATAACTGCCGCAATAATTTTTGCATATATTTTCTTTCACTAATTCAAAAATGATGAATACAGCTGATTTAACACCTAAAAATATAGTTTTAGGTCTTCAGCATACATTTGTAATGTTTGGAGCGACTGTACTTGTCCCTTTAATTACCGGTTTGGATGTTGGAGTAACACTTTTTGCCGCAGGTATTGGAACTCTGATATTTCATTTTGCTACAAAATTTAAAGTGCCGGTGTTTTTGGGTTCGTCTTTTGCTTTTATCCCGCCGATTCTGGCAGTCGCAAAAGCAGGTTCACTACCCGAAGCACTTGGTGGTATTTTTATTGCGGGTTTTTTATACGTTATTGTCGCCATTATTTTCAGGTTTGTGAAAATTGAAATTTTACACAAAATTTTACCTCCGCAGGTTACCGGTCCTATGATAATTTTGATTGGTCTGATTTTATCGCCCGTTGCAATTAAAAACGCTTCGGGTGAATTTTCGCCTGAACTTGTCGAAAAAATTTCTACTAACGGAGCTTGGGGAATTGCTATTTTTACGCTTATTATCGCTGTTTTTGTGAAAGTTTTTTTTGAAAAAATCGGCAAAAAACTTATTTCGATGCTTCCTGTCTTAATCGCTTTGATTTGCGGTTATTTTTTTTCTATTGCAATAGGAGTTGTTGATTTTACTGCAATTAATGAAGCTAAATGGATAGGAATTCCTCATTTTTCATTGCCTAAATTTACTTGGAATTCAATAATAATCACTGTACCTATTGCTATTGTTACTATTGTTGAACACTTTGGTGATATTCTGGCAATTGGAAATGTCGTCGGCAAAGATTTTATCAAATCACCCGGTATTCACAGAACTTTGATTGGAGACGGCATAGCTACTTCATTTTCCGCTTTTATTGGCGGTCCTGCAAATACTACTTACAGCGAAAATACCGGTGCGGTTGCTTTAACAGGTGTTTATAATCCTATTGTAATGCGTATTGCCGCTATTTTTGCTATTATGTTGTCATTTATACCTAAATTTACTGCTATCATTTCAACAATTCCAACTCCTGTAATAGGCGGAATATCAATTCTTTTGTTCGGTATGATTTCTTCAATCGGCATAAAAAATATGATTGACGCAAAATTGGATTTTACTAACCCGAAAATTATTATTGTTTCTTCTGTAATGATTGTAATAGGTCTTGGTGGTGCAAAATTTGAATTTGGAAATTTCAGCATCGAAGGTCTCGGACTTGCCTCCATTATAGGCATTCTGCTGAATTTGATAATTAATTTTGACAGCTTTAAAAACAAACAAACTTCATAAATTTGAACGAATTTTTGATGTTTTTAATATAATATGATGATTATCAGAAAATTAAACGAATCTATTGAAAAACCGGTTAAAAACGGCATGTTTCAATTCGGAACTTATAACAAATTTTTTAACAAAGTAAATTTAACAGAGGCTGAAAAACCTCTCGGAAAATTTAATCCTTTTTTTTTTAAAAGAGTTCAGATTAAAGGAATGGCAGGCTTTTCAGATTGGTAATGAGCGCTTTTTTATTCTTGTAGCAATTTACAATGCTAAATTTACAGGTATTGTTCAGTTTTTAATATACGACAAAGCAGAAAACAAGCATTATTTTTACAAAAAACAACCTTTACCTTTTAATTTAAAAGTTCCAAATAGTCTGAAAAATTCTACTGCTCAATATAAATCTCAAAACTTGAAAATTTCAGCCGATTATTCTGAAAACGGTAACTTAAAACTGATAGTATCAAGTAATAAATTCGGTAAATTACCTGATTTTGAAGCAGAATTTTCTGCGGATTTAAACGAAGCCACTCCGCAAGTTGTTTGTATTCCTTTTGCCGAAAACAGAGGAATGTACTCACAAAAATCAGCAGTTTCGGTTGAAGGATTTTTAAAATTGGGTGAAAAAAAAATTGATTTTGATAAATCAACCGGCTTTTTGATATTAGACGACCACAAAGGTTTTTATCCAAACCCGATGATTTATGACTGGTGTACAGGTGCTAAAAATGACGATGGGAATTTGGTTGCATTCAATTTAACTGATAACCAATCAACTGACCCTGAAAAATTCAATGAAAATTGTATCTGGTTGGGCAACAATGTTTATCTGCTTCCCCCTGTAAAATTCACACGTCCCGATGGTGTAAACAAAACGTGGATAATAAAAGACAGAGACGGGATGGTCAATTTGGAATTTACACCATTAGTTGAAAATAATTTTTTGCTCAATTTGCTGATAATCAAGTCAGATTATTACGGACCTTTTGGTAAGTTTAAAGGTTACATCCTAAATTGAATTGAAAAGTTAATAATCATGTTAAAAAATATTAGGGATTTCG
>DYKL01000462.1 GCA_020722645.1 Acetofilamentum sp.
AATCAGCAGCAAAGCCCTGTAAATCCACGTTTTTTAAAAGTAAGTTCCGTTAAAAGCAGTTTGTTGAGACGGTAAAGCACCGGCAGTAGGTTCAAATTCGATAAAATTTGTACCCCAATCGCTGTACTGCCAACAAGCGTCATTTAAAACACCGTCTATTTGAGGTAAACAACTCGTAAAACTTGTGCAATAAATTTTTAAATCGTTTTTTGCGATTAAAGATAATTGACAAATAAAAAAAAATATTGTAAGTATAGTTTTCATTTCTGTTGTGTTTGATTTTTAACAATTTGTCTGTTTTTTTATAAAAACCTTTTTCGATATTCTTTTTTTTATCAAAAAAATATTTACTTTGGGCATAAAATATGTTCTTTATTTTATGACGAAAAACAAATACAAAAGTTACATAACCAAATAAAATAAAATTGAATGAAAAAAATCCACTTTATTTCAATGTTTGTATTTCTGAGTTTTATTGCTGTTGCTCAGAATGATACAATAAAAGATGCTCCAACCGGCTGGAAGTTTGGCGGTGCACTGCCTGCTATTTCTTACGATTCAGACGTAGGTTTCCGTTACGGTGTTTTAGGATATGTTTTTGACTGGGGAGACGGCTCTTCTTATCCTGACTACGAAAAATCAATATATGCAGAATGGTCAAGAACTACTAAAGGCAGTGGAATCAATAGAATTCAGTTTGATGACAGAGCTTTTTTTAATACAAAACTCAGATTTTTTACAGATTTGGCGTATCTGATTGAACAATCTCTCGATTTTTACGGATACAACGGTTACGAAGCAATATACAATCATAATTACGAAGTAACAGATGACGAAGATTATCTTTCCAGAATGTTTTACAGATTAGACAGACGCGAACTTAAAGGCATTTTTGATGTTCAGGTACCGGTTGTCGACGACAAATTCAGAGTTTATGCCGGTATTAATCTTTCAAATATGACAATAGGCTCGGTTGATGTTGATAAATTGAACAAAAACAAAGACCCAGAAGATTTGCTTCCAAATCAGGATACTTTACCGGGGTTGTACGAAAATTACATCAATTGGGGAATTATAGATGCAGACGAAGCAAACGGAGGTTTTACAACAGTCTTTAAAACAGGTGTTATTTTAGATACCCGCGACAACGAGGCGTGGTCAACAAAAGGCGTATGGTCTGAGGCTATATTATTCGGAAGTCCGGGATTTGGTGGGACAAGTCCGTTTTTGCAACTTTCGGTTACTCATCGTCAGTATTTTACAATAATTCCTAAACGTTTGTCATTTGCCGGAAGACTGGTTTATCAAGGTACACTAGCAGGTGAAGTTCCATTTTATTTACGTCCCTATTATTTCAACACAAAAGAAGTCAGAGACGGAATCGGAGGTGCAAAAACAGTCAGAGGTGTGCTCAGAAACAAAGTGGTTGCCAATTCATTAGTCTTTGGAAATATGGAATTCAGATGGAGGGTTATCAACACTAAGGTACTGAAACAGGATTTTTATATCGCACTAAGCGGTTTTGTTGATGCAACAAGCGTTATAACTCCTTACAATATAAATTTGTCGAATGTTCCGGTAGATTTGGTGAACGTATATTTTAACAATAATGAAGCCGATTTGCATAAACTACACCTCGGTTACGGAGGAGGAATAAGATTCGGACTAAATGAAAATTTTATAGTTGCCGTTGATTACGGTCTGGCAAACGACCCACAAGACGGTCTTACTGGAATGTACATAGGTTTGGGCTGGCTTTTTTAATGGGAATTTGCCGAATTTGGGCGAAATGCTTTCACTGTAAACTGAAAACCCAAACTATGAGTTTGTAAAGCCTGCCCAGAAAGGGTCTAAAAGCTTGCCCTGTAAGGGTCGTAAAATTATAAAGTAAACAGCTAATTATCAATTTTTTATAAAATATAAATAACCATGTAATTTCGTAACAATTACTATGGAATTTACATTGGTGCGGCTACCGATTAACATTGATAAAAAATTTAATCAATATAGGTCGGCATTAAAAAAAGGATTCGTTCAACACAGAATAGACCAAAATAAAGCAATTTGCTTTATTTCGGTCTATTCTTGGGATATTAGCATTTTTCTTATTTTATTCATTTTTAAATAGTTCAATCGGGTTAATTTTGAATTGCAACATTTTTGCAGTTTCTCGACCACCATCTCCACCTTTTCGTTGCATTGTTATTTTACCGATTTTCAAATTTCCTTGTTTTGTAATTGTTATCTCGCCGTTTCCAAAAAAGTTTAAAACATAATTTATATCTCGAATTATCCATTCAGGATTTTCATGGCTCAATCCAAAATATAGGGGGGATTGTAAATTTTTTTAATTTTGCAGAATGG
>DYKL01000463.1 GCA_020722645.1 Acetofilamentum sp.
GAATTTCAACTTTGCCTCTGGCAGGTGTTTTCCACCTGCCAGTAGAATTTCAACTCTTAATTCGCATTTATATTTAATCTTTTAATCCTCTGCCAACTTTTTTAATTTTGTTTTGCTCTTTTAAATGCTTTACAATTTTGTCTAAAACGCCGTTTGTAAAATTTGCACTTCTTTGTGGTGTCCCGTATATTTTAGCCAGTTCGATGTATTCGTTTAAAGTAACTTTAACAGGAATTTCGTTAAAATCTAAAAATTCGCTGACTGCAAGCATCAAAATTAATCTGTCAATATTTGAAATTCGTTCAATATCCCAATGTACAATATTTTCCTGAATTATTTCATCGTAAATTTTTTTATTAAGAATTGATTTATGTAATAATTTCAAAGCAAAATCCGAGTCATCTTTGTTTTTGAATTTATTAAGAATCAGTTCGTTATTATCCTTGTTCTGTTTAAATTTATCAATAGTTTTTGTGATTTTTTTAAGAATAAAATCCACGGCATCAACCCAATAAATACTTTCTTCTTCAAGTGTTGAATAAAAAAATTCGGAATTGTATAAAAATTGACTCACAAAAAAAACTAATATTTTTTTGTCGCTATCATAAGACCTGTTATTTTCAGACATATAAGCCTGATATTCATCGGTCTGAATAAAATTATCGTAAATTACTCTTAATACTTCAGGTTCTTTATTCCAAGTAAATTTTCTATCAGTCAAATATTTTTGAATAAGTTCATTATCTTTAAGTTGAGCGATTAAAACATTTTCAATAAACTTTGTATTGGGCTTTAAATCTTTTTCTTCGGGTAAGAATTTGTTTTTAGCTTTCTCAATTCTAATGAAAGCATAATGTCTGATTTCTATAATCAATTGAATTATAAAAAAATACAAATCATAAACTCTGTCAAAAGAATATTTCAAATCTTTTTCTGCTTCTGCAAAAGATGCAAACGATTCGGAATAATAAGCAAAAAGTGTTTGCAGAACTTTTATTCTGATAATTCGACGGTTAAACATATTAAAAATTTCAGCTTGCAAATATATATTTTAATTTATTAAACCGAAAAAAAAAACTTGAATATCAACATTAAAAAATAGTTAAATATTTTTTCTCCGACAAATATGCAAAGAAACTTTAATGATTTTAACTCGCAATTATAAATTTTCGACGCCTGTTTCTTTTTCATTTTGTGTTTTAGAACTTTTCCTTTTTAAAAGAAAAGAGTATTCTATCCCAAAATTCGGAATTGTAAGATTTACTCTTCTGAGTCTTGATAATTCGGGACCCGTTATTATTCAGGCTCTTTTTGAAATTGTTGAATAATTCTTAAATTCATAACTCATTCCCAAACCCGCACCGAGTCCGAAAGAAGATATTGGTTCAATAATTTCAACGTAATTGTCTAAAAAACCGACATTCAAATTGAAGCCCAAAGGTTTATAAAACTTTGAAAATTTTTATGTTACAAACAAATTATAAGACAATAACGATGGTCCGACAATACAAGTTCCGGCGGAAGCTTTTATTGAAAAAATCGGTGAAATTTTTTTTCAATTCCAATTTTTATTGCAGGTGCAAAACCATCTATTGCAAAAAACATCTTTGTTTGTTTTTGTGCATTTGCAAACAAAGGAATTAGAAAAATTATAATTACAATAACTTTAACTTTCATTTTTATTGTTTTTATAAAAACACATTTTATCTATATATTCAAAAACCTTTGGTGGTAAAAAAAACTGGATTTTCTTTTTTCCGGCAATTGCATTTCTAATAAAACTCGATGAAATTTCTATCAAAGGAGCATCAAAAAGTTTATAATCTGCTTCAGTTTTAAAATCTTTCAGGTCTATTTCCGGTCTTGGATAAACATATATCTTATATTTTTTTATCAACTCTGCGTAATTTTTCCATTTATGCAATGTTATCAGATTATCAGCTCCCATTATCAAAACAAACTCAAAATCCGGATATTTGTCAGATAAATATGTCAAAGTATCAATTGTGTATGACGGTTTAGGCATAGAAAATTCGATATTTGAAGCATAATATTTTTGAGGATAATCTTCTAAAGCAAGATTCAGCATATAAAAACGATGATGGTCTGCAAGCAAAGTTTTTCTATCTTTTAAAGGATTCTGTGGACTTACAACAAACCAAATTTTGTCAATATCACTAAATTCCACAAAATAATTAGCCAATGCCAAATGCCCAATATGAACAGGATTGAATGAGCCGAAAAATAAACCTATTTTCATTATTACTATCGAGTTATTGAGTTATCGAGTTCAAAGTGCATAGTTAATAGTGCATAGTTAATAGTGCATAGTGCATAGTTAATAGTGCA
>DYKL01000040.1 GCA_020722645.1 Acetofilamentum sp.
AAATTTGTTAGTTGTACTTAATCGCCAGCATTATTTATGAATAATGCGGGTTAATACCCAAATCTAATTAACTAATTGGCTAATTGGCTAATTGACTAATTTGCTAATTAATTTCTTGCAATAGTAAAAACTTTTATTTTTTTAATACTATTTTTTTGACGAAATGATTTGTTTCTATTGACGAAAGTATGTTAATTTCAGATGAATTTAAAAAAGTAATACAAATTTGTGATTTTTACGCACTATAAAAAAACTTAATTCTGAAATTAGACAAAAATTTTTTATGTTTGCAAACGTTTTGAATGTGATTGTCAATTATGAGTTTTTTATACAACAAACTAAAAACTATGCACTATGCACAATGCACTTTGAACTCGACAAACTTAATAAACTATCTATGTTTTCATTACTTAAAAAAGAAATTTCTACTTTTTTCAGTTCATTAACCGGATATTTGGTTGTGGTTGTGTTTTTGCTGGTTATAGGACTTTATATGTGGGTTTTCCCGGGCGAAATGAATATTTTTGATGTCGGATATTCTTCTCTTGACACTTTATTTTATATTGCTCCCTGGATTTTTCTTTTCCTTGTACCGGCAGTTACTATGCGACTTTTTGCCGAAGAAAAAAGAACCGGAACTCTTGAAAGTCTTTTAACGAAGCCTCTTTCGGATATGCAAATTGTTACTGCAAAATATTTTTCGGGCTTAATTTTAGTTTTGATGGCTTTGATTCCGACATTTGTTTATTTTATAACAGTTCATTTTTTTCTCAGCCCTAAAAATATGGACATTGGAGGCACTTTTGGCTCTTACATAGGTTTGTTTTTTCTGGCAGCAATATATGTAGCCATTGGGACTTATGCTTCTTCAATCACTTCCAATCAAATTGTTGCATTTGTCATAGGCATTCTGATGTCATTTTTCTTTTTCATTGGTTTTGAATACATTACACAGATAGGTTTTAACGTCAGAATTGCTTCGGTTATTGATTATTTGGGCATTAATAATCATTACAAATCAATAAGCCGCGGAATTATTGACACACGAGATGTTGTTTATTTTGTCAGTACAATTTTTCTTTTTCTTTATTTAACTAAATTTCAACTGGAACGCAGAAAATGGTGATAATTTTGGGAACAAAAAAACTAAAATATAAACAATTCAAAAATTTAGGGCTTATTTTGCTCTTTATCATTGCTTTAAATCTTTTTTCGGCATTTTTTTTCAAAAGAATTGATTTAACTGCCGAAAAACGATACACCCTCACTGATTATACAAAAGAACAATTAAAAAATGTAAACGGACAAATTTTTATTACTGTTTTTTTGGACGGTAAAGACTTGCCTCTTTTATTCAAAAAATTTAAAAATTCAACCAAAGAAATCCTTGATGTTTTCAAGATTTATGCTCGTCAGAATTTGAATTACGAATTTATTGACCTTACAAGCGATAAATTTTCTGACAAAGAGAAGGAACTTAGGTTTGAAGAATTATATTATATGGGCATAGTTCCAGTTGAAGACACTGAACTGAAACAAGGTCAGGAAACTAAAACTCTGATTTTTCCGGCGGCTGTTATTACTTACAGTTACTATGATATTCAAGCTGACAGCATGGTTTCCAGAAGCGTTGGTCTGAATTTATTGAACAATGACCCCAATTTTGAACAGTCAAGCCCCGAAAACATAAACAATTCGGTGCAAAATCTTGAATACGCTTTTATAAATGAAATTGTAAAAATATCAAAAAATAAAAAACCTCAAATTGCTTTTGTTGAAGGACATGGTGAGCTTTCAGAAATTTATGTTGCTGAAATCCAGAACATTTTAAGCGAATATTACAAAATTATGAGAGGCAAAATAAACGGTATTTATGGGATTTTAGATGAATTTGAAGCAATTGTAATTGCAAAACCGACAAAGGAATTTTCAAAAGAAGACAAGTTTGTAATTGACCAATATATTATGAATGGAGGAAAAGTGCTATGGTTGGTTGATGGAGTAGATATAAGTATGGATAGCGTTTATTCGTACGAACGTGCTTTTGCTATGCCGGCGCTTCCGCAGGTTCTCAAAATTGATGATTTGCTTTTTACTTACGGTATCAGAATAAATACCGATTTATTACAAGATGCTTATAGCTCAACTATTATGCTCAAAGGAACTTCTATTACCGGAGAAGTCAGAAATCACTGGTATCAGTGGTATTATTTTCCACTTTTGGTAACATTGAATAATCACGTGATTAACAGATACATAGACCTTGTTCGGACTGAATTTATTAGTTCTATCGACACCGTAGGTAATAATTCTGACGTTAAAAGGACTGTTTTGCTTACAACAACCAATTTAACAAGAAAAATCGGTATTAATATTCCTTGGCAAGTTGATTTTAAAGAAATTAATGAAGCACCTCAGCAGAATTTGTTTAATCAGGCTGATTTACCCGTTGCTTATTTGTTGGAAGGAGAATTCCCGTCGGCTTTTAAAGGCAGAATTATTGATAATTATTTACAAAATAAGTCTTTATTCAAAGAAAAAAGCGAACCTACAAAAATGATTGTCGTTTCTGACGGTGATATTATTAAAAATGTAGTGAAAAGCGACAATCAAACTATGCCGATGAGTTTCGACAAATATTCTTTGTACAATTATTACGGAAATCAGCAATTCCTTCTTAATGCCATAAATTATCTCTGCGATGACGAAGGTCTGATGATGTTGCGAAGCAGAGAATTTAAACTCAGATTGCTCGACAAATCAGTTGTTGAAAACCAAAAGACTTTATGGCAGTTTTTAAATCTGCTTTTGCCTATTATTGTAATAATTTTAATAGGTTTTGTAATGTTTTTTATAAGAAAAAATAAGTATTCAAAAAAATAAAATAGTTATGAAAAAAATAATACTTTATACAGTTATAATCTTGTCTTTCAGTAGTATATATGCACAGCAAGATACAAATATTTACGACCCTTTAGCTCGTAAATATTTAGACGCCTTGTCAAATAAATTGTCTGAAAAAAACACAGCCAGAATATACTTTGATTACACTGTTCACAATTCGCAGGACAGCAGCGAAAATACTTATAGCGGCTATTTGTTTGTAAAAGATGATGCAAAATACAAAATTATAATTCCCGACAATGAAATTTTTTCGGACGGAAATAAAATATATCAGTACAACAAAAAAGCAAATGAAATGAACATAACATTTGCAGACCCCGAAAATGAAGCAATTTATACTCCCCGGAAACTCATAAATGCATACAAAAAAGGATTTAAATACAGCTATCGTGGCGAAATTACTTTTGATGCAAATGTCAGAATAGATGGTGTTGTTTCAAAAGAAAGTAAAACTTGTCATATTATTGACTTATATCCCGAAAATCCAAAAAAATCTCCTTATTCTATCGTCAGAATCTGGATTGATAAAGACAAAAATGAACTTGTTAGTGTAAAATATCAGCAAAAAGACGGAATAGAGCAAGTAGTAGATATTTTGTCTTTTGAGTTAGATGTAATTATCAACGATGAATTATTTATTTTTAACCCTGAACTTTATCCTGAAAATATCGATGTTATTGATTTTACAGAAGAATAAATTTTGATATTGGTTTAAACCTGTTGATTTGCCGGTGGAGGCACCGGTAAATGCTTGTATTACCGAGGTTCCTGGTGTCAACACCTGAAATTCCTTTACAGACGTTGCATGCAACGTCTCTACAAATTTAATGATGTTTATTTGTCGTATCTTTTTGTTCGTCTTCTAAGAATTTGTAACGCACATTCTGGTCTTTTGCCCATGATTTTTTAATTTCAACTTCTGCTTTGAGTTTTTCTATTTCTTCGTGCATAGTCAATTTGTGGTGTTCAAATTCTTCGATTTCTTTTTCCAAATCTTTAAATGTTCTCTTTTCGTATTCTATTCTTGGCAATAATATTTTGAGCGGCTTGTATTTACTTGCAGTTAAAAATTTGACTTTATTATTGGTTGCTTTTGGATAAGTTTCATCATTGTCCTTATGAAGTGTTATTTTGTGTTGTTCGTCTTCTGATATGTGGATTTCATTTTCCTCTGAAATATTTTTTTGTTCTGTTTTATGATGACTATCTTCAGTTTTCGGTTTGTTCATTTTACTGACAGGTATGTATTTTAAATCTACCTCCCTGATTTCTTCGTTTAATCTGAAAAGAACATTGTTGCAGATTTTTTCAACATTCTGAATTATTTCGTCGTGTTTATATTTTTTTTGGATTTCGTCAATCATTATTGCTCTGGAACGTTCAAAAAGAATTTTTTCATCGCTGCCTTTTATGTAGTTGTTAGGATTTAAAACAGCCTGAATTTCCATATCAATTATTATTTCGATATTGTCTTTTGTTGTAACATTGAATGTATTTGGTGTTTTTGTTTCATTGCCGTCTTGATCCGTAATTGTTTTTGTGTTTTTTAGCAAAATCGGGTTTAATGATTTGTAAATAATGTCTTTGAATGATACATTTTCCATTTTGTTCAATATTCTTGCATTGTTATAGCTGACGTAAACATCGTGTTCTTTTGCATATTTCAGATAATTCATTATCTCATAAACATCAACACCGGCAAGATAATCATTAAAAACTTTATTTGCGACTTCTGTCTTTTTAAAACCTGAACCACCTGATTTTTTGTATTCTTCTTCAATGTGAATGTAAGCAAGCTCAATTGCTTTGACACACAAAAGAGCATCAAATTTCAAATTTGCATTTTTTACAAGAATTATCTCTAATACTCTTTCATACAGAATTTTTTCATCAATGATAGTTCTTTCTCTGTTGTATAAAAATGCTTCGTGCAATTTATCAAGGTCTCCACCATAAGCAAGAAAGTTGCGTAATTTGTCGTAATTTACAGTTTTGAATTCAGAGTTTTCAAATCTAATAAGATATCTGATAACTGACCAAACATCTCTTTTTAGTTTTATGTCGTCATAAATAATATCAAAATCTAAATAAATCTCTGCGTGTTTTGATTTAATAAGCAAATCAAGCAATTCGGTTATTTTTTCCTGTGAAATGTCAAAAATTTTGAATTTTTCGTAACCGATAGGTAAGTCGTTAACCAAAATTCTGTTGTAATTTACAATATATTTGTGTGGCTTTCTTCCGTATTTTATTGCTCTTATTAAATCTGTTATGTTTATTTTAATTTTGTGTTCGTAAGCAAATATCCAGGCGTCTTTTAAATCATTTACATCTTCTGATAACGGACGATTTGAGTCGTAGTATTTTACAATATCTTTTTGACTCAAAGGACAACCTGCGTTTTTTGTGAAAACCATTGCGTTTACAATATGTTCTAAATGTGCGTCAGGTATGTCAATATATTTTGTGATTTTATTAAAATCTCCCTGTCCGTTTTCTTCAAGATTGAAATTTTTAAAATATTTTGCTAATGTGAAATAAAACTCTACATCGACTCCTTTTATTAATAGGTTTGTTATTTTTTTAAAATCAAAATATGCTTCTAATTTTAAATTTTCTGCTTTTTTTATCTTTTTGAGATTTTCATAAGCGTGTTCATAAGATTTGATGTTTATTATAAAACGCTTGATATCTTTGTGATTCAGAGGCATTTTGTCTATAATGTCATCAATTTTCAGGACATATTTTGACCTGTCTGATTTTATTTCTTTGAAGGCTATTTTATCTGATTTTAGCTCATTGTCTAAATAATTTAATAGTCTTCGAGTATTTTTTGAAATTAAAAATATGCTGCGAATTTTTGATAACATTTCGGTTTTTTTATTGTTAAATATATACAAACAATAGTTCGGTATATTTTGAAGTAATTCGTTAATATTCAGCAAATTGATTTTGTATGTGTAACAAATTAGTAGTTCATTGTAAATCAATAATTTGCTAATTTGCTAATTGAAAAATTAACGAATTATTGACAAAAATAGTATTATTAATAATACAAACAATATGTGTACTAAAAATTTTTATTGTTTGATTTTCAATTACTTGAAAATGAATAATGTAAGAGGTTATTAATCAGTAATATAAAAAAACGGATTATCTTTTAGAAGATAATCCGGTTTTGTGATTTGTACTATGCCAACAACTTCAAATCAGCTTTTTCCGATTTATAATCAAAGGTCATCATATATCAACTGATTAAAGTCGTTTCGGTTTCCACATCTGAAATAAAACTACAAACTCTTTATTTGTTCTTCAAATTCAGGTGTTACTATTGAGCAAAATGTTTTACGGTCGCCAAAAGCATCATCTATTCTTGCAACATTAATCCAAAATTTATTATTACGCACCCATTCTGCCGGATATGCTGCTTTTTCTCTCGGATATGAGTGTTTCCATTCATTTGCAACAATCTCATACTCGGGGTGAGGTGAATTTTTGATTACGTTGTCTTGTTTATCTGCTTTTTGGTTCCTGATTTCTTCTATTTCACCATAAATTATTCTCATTGCATCAATAAATCTGTCTAATTCTTCTTTACTTTCGCTTTCTGTTGGTTCTACCATTAAAGTTCCGTGTACGGGGAATGAAACGGTAGGAGCGTGAAATCCGAAATCCATCAATCTTTTGGCTACATCAAGCTCGCTTATGTCAATTTCGTGTTTTAAATCGTGTAAATCCAAAATACATTCGTGTGCAACTCTTCCTGTTTGCGAAGTATATAATATCGGAAAATATTTTTTTATTTTTTCTGCAATATAATTTGCATTGAGTATAGCTCCAACAGTTGATTCAAATAAACCTTCGATTCCTAGCATCTTAACATAAGCATAAGAAATAGTCAAAATCATAGGACTGCCGTAAGGTGCTGCGGCAACAGGATTAATTGCATTTTCGTCATCATTTGTGCTGAATACCGGATGTGTTGGTAAAAATGGAGCAAGATGTGCTTTAACGGCAATAGGACCAACACCGGGACCGCCACCTCCGTGAGGTATTGCAAATGTTTTGTGCAAATTCAGATGGCATACGTCAGCACCAATTGTACCTGGGTTTGTAATTCCTATTTGAGCGTTCATATTTGCTCCGTCCATATAAATCTGTCCTCCGTTTTCGTGAACAATTTTACACATTTCAATAATATCTTTTTCAAAAACACCGTGTGTTGAAGGATATGTAATCATTACGGCTGCCAAATCATTTTTATGCTCTGATGCTTTTAGTTTAAGGTCTTCAATATCAATATTACCGTTTGTGTCTGTTTTAATTACAACAACATCAAATCCTGCCATTATTGCACTTGCCGGATTCGTTCCGTGAGCTGATGCAGGTATCAGGCATATTTTGCGATGTCCTTGACCGATTTTTTTCTGATATGCTCTTATAACAAGCAAACCTGTGTGTTCGCCTGCTGCTCCTGAATTTGGCTGAAAACTTAAATCGTCCATTCCGGTAATTTTAACCAAGTCTTGTTTAAGGCTTTCGATAATTTTCAAATAGCCTTTTACTTGCCATTTTGGTGCAAAGGGGTGAATATTTCCGAATTTCGGATTTGATAATGGCAGCATACTCACGGCTGAATTAAGCTTCATTGTGCAAGAGCCAAGTGGTATCATTGAATGTGCCAGAGAAATATCTTTGCGTTCGAGACGTTTTATATAACGCATCATTTCTGTTTCACTTTTGTACATTTTGAAAACGTTTTGTTGCATAAACAAACTTTTACGAATAAAATTGTCTTTTAATCCGCATTTTGTTTCTATTTGCATAATTTTTTCAAATTCTTTTTCGGATAATTCGGCAAACACAATCTTTATTTTGTTCAATTCTCTTTTTGTTGTTATCTCGTCAAGGCTTATTGTAACATAACCTTTGCAATAGCGGAAGTTTATTCTCGATTTTAAAGCTATTTCTTCTAATTTTTCAATGTTTTTTTCGTTTAATTCAATTCTTAAAGTGTCAAAAAATTGATTGTTAAGTTGTTTGTATCCTAATTTTTGTATTTCTTCATTTAATTTAACAGTTTTGGAATGAATGCTTTGTGCAATTTTTTTTATGCCGTCGTATCCGTGATATACTGCATAAAAACCTGACATTGAAGCTAAAAGAGCCTGAGCTGTACAAATATTTGATGTTGCTTTTTCTCGTTTAATGTGTTGTTCTCTTGTTTGTAATGTCATTCTGTATGCAATGTGATTGTATTTATCTTTTGAAACGCCAATAATTCTTCCGGGCATTTTTCTGATATATTTTTCGCTTGTTGCAAAGTAACCAGCGTGAGGTCCTCCGAAAGCCATTGGTAATCCAAGTCTTTGTGATGAACCGACAACTGCATCTGCCCCCCATTCACTCGGTGGTGTTAATAACGCAAGACTTAATATATCTGCCGCAACAACTACCTGACATTCATTGATATGAGCTTTTTCTACAAATTCTTTGTAATCATTAACTTCTCCGTTTGCATTTGGGTATTGAATTAACACAGCATAAGTTGTTTCATCAATTTTACAATTGTTAAAATCTCCGTAAACTATTTGTATTCCTAGCGGTTCTGCTCTTGTTTCAAGAACTGCTTTGGTTTGAGGATAAACCTGATTATCAACAAAAAATTTATTTGCACCGTTTTTCTTTTTAGCTGCACTTCTGTTGTCAAAAAACATTCTCATAGCTTCGGCTGCTGCTGTACTTTCATCTAACAATGATGCATTGGCAAAATCCATTCCTGTAAGTTCTGCAATGGCAGTCTGAAAATTCAATAATGCTTCCAAGCGTCCCTGTGATATTTCGGCTTGATATGGTGTGTATGAAGTGTACCATGCCGGATTTTCGAGAACGTTGCGTTGAATTACAGGTGGCATCATTGTTCCTGAATATCCTAGTCCGATAAATGATCTGAATTTTTTGTTTTTGTTTCCTAATTTGGTGATATCTTCGATAACTTCATATTCCGATTTTGGTTTTGACAGTTTGATTTGTTCTTTTAATCTTATTGAGTCGGGAATTGTTTGGTACAATAAATCTTCGACAGATTTAAAACCAATTTCTTCCATCATCTGTTTCATTTGGTCGGGGCGAGGACCAATATGTCTGTGTTTAAAAATATCATTTAACATTGCAAAATAGATTATTTATTTATATATTTGTTTTAATTTTGGCTCAAAAATAAATTTTTGTTTCAGAATTATTTATGATTTAAAACATATTTTGTTTTTTTATTTTGAAAAAAAATGTTTTTAATAGTGTCTGTTAATAAAGTGCCAAGTTTATAAAGATTGCCCTGAAAGGATCTAAAAGCCTGAATCAGATGCTAATACTTTATGAACTAACTCTTATTATAAAAGTGGTTTAGCAAAAAAAAGAGGTTGTCCGAAAAATATTTTATGTTTTTGACAACCTCTTTTTAATTTTTTTGATTTTTATTTTTTATAAACCTATCATCAAACCGGCACTAAAAACAAGATTCCTGTTTTTAAATTCTGAATTTGAATTCGGATAATCGTTATAATCAAAAATACCTATTTCATATTTACATTCAACAAATAAACTTAACAAAGCAATTTTTTGAACAAAACCAACTCCAGTTGATAAGCCAAAGTCTAACGGTGAAGTTTTGTCATTTCCAAAATCAACCACCGAAGTAATCGGATCTATAAGCCCGGAATCGTAAACACTTTCGCCTGAAATAGCATAAGCTCCATAAGGACCGAATAAGAAATATACAGGAATAACAGGAATTTTTAGGCGTGCATCTAAATCAAACTGCATATAGTTAAAATTAATAGTATTGCTTCCTAATAAATCATATTTGTATCCTTTTTGATAAACTCCAAACTCAGGTCTAATCGAAAGTATTTCTCCTACAAGGTCTTTCTGAAAAAACATCGAAACATTCATCCCTGGTTTCATTTTGAATGTAAGACTAGAATTGGTAACATTGGCTGTTGACAGATTCAACCCACCTTTAACTCCTAAATTTTGTGCGTTTATGCCAAAACTCACAAAAAAAATTACAATTAGAAATAAAAATTTTTTCATTTTGTTTTTTTTAAAATTATTATAAATTTGGTTAAATTATTGTTATTGCATAATTTCAGCCAGTTTTTTTTCGCCAAAATTAAAAAAAAACATATAATATTAAACTTTTTTTGAAAAATTTGACGAATTTTTTTTTAAAAGTTGTATTTTTATCTCAAATTTGTAAACTGTTATTTTGTTTAAATTTTCAAATTCAATAGTTGAAACATTATAATTTTTAAAAGTTTTTTAATTGTTATTGTTAAATTTTCAGAATATACATTTAAAATTATGATAAAATATTCCAAAAAAGTTCTGGTTCTTATACTGATTGTGATTTCGCAAGTTTTGCAAGCACAAGTAGAAGCAAGAATATTAAGATTTCCCAATGTCTATGAAAATCAAGTAGTATTCACTTATGCCGGCGATTTGTATTTAGTTGATATAAATGGCGGTATAGCAAGAAGATTAACCAGCAATGAAGGCTTTGAGATGTTTGCCAAGTTTTCTCCTGATGGTAAATATATTGCATTTACAGGTCAATATGACGGAAATACTGAGGTTTATATTATTCCTGCAGAAGGAGGGATTCCCAAAAGATTAACTTATACGGCAACTCTCGACAGAGATGATGTGGGCGACAGAATGGGACCAAATAATATTGTTATGTGTTGGTCGCCCGACAGTAAAAACATTATTTACCGTTCAAGATGTAAATCATATAATTCATTCAGAGGTCAGTTGTATTCTGTTTCTGTTGAAGGTAATATGCCTGTCGAAATTCCTGTTCAGGACGGTGGATTTTGTTCTTTTTCGCCCGACGGTAAATATTTGACTTTCAATAATATTTTTAGAGAATTTCGCACTTGGAAATATTATACAGGTGGAATGGCTGATGATATTTGGGTTTATGATTTCGACTCAAAAAACGCCGTCAAAATTTTTGAGCATCCTGCTCAAGATATTTTTCCGATGTGGTACGATAACACAATTTATTTTGCTTCTGACAGAGACAAAATAATGAATATTTTTTCCTATGATTTGAATAATGATGAAGTAAAAAAAGTTACAAATTTTAAAAAATATGACGTTAAATTTCCTTCTATCGGAAAAGACAAAATTGTTTTTGAAAATGAAGGTTATCTATATGTCTATGATATAAAAAACAATAAAACCGAAAAAATTACGGTTTATATCAACAATGATTTCTATATCAACGGCAATCAATTAGTTGATGCCTCAAAAAATATTTCCGGCGTTGATTTGTCTCCAAATGGCGATTATATTTTGTTGTGCGGCAGGGGTGATGTTTTTACTGTCCCAGCACAAAACGGTGTTACAAGAAACATTACCAGAACTTCGGGCAATCACGACAGAAATGCTGTCTGGTCGCCCGACGGACAATACATTGCTTTTATTTCCGATAATGACGGTGAATTTGAAATTTATTATCAGAAAGCCGATGGTATAGAACCGGCTGTCCAATTAACAAAAGATTCCAAATCATACATTTTCAAAATCAAATGGTCTCCCGACAGTAAAAAAATTCTCTATAATGACCGTTTAATGAGATTAAGATATGTTGATATAAATACAAAAAATGTTACTGATGTTGTAAAGTCTGATTATTGGGAAATAACTGATTTTAACTGGTCGCCAGACAGCAGATATATTACATATTCTCTGCCTAATTACGAGACTTTTAACAAAATTATGATTTTCGATTCTCAAACAAAACAAAACTATGAAATAACAAATGGTTTCTATGCATCAGAAAATCCTGTTTTTTCTTTTGACGGTAAATATCTTGTATATGTTGCATCAAAAAATTTCAATCCTATATATGATGATTTGGATTGGAACGTTTCTTACAACAATATGCAATTAATATATTATGTTTTATTATCTGAGAAAACCGAAAACCCCCTTTTGAAAGTACAAAGCTATGACCCGAATTATTCCGATACAACAAAAAAAGAATTATGCAATAATGTTATAATCAATTTTGAAAATATTTCTTCCAGAATTGTCGAATTGCCTATTCGTCCCTGCTATTACTGGAGTGTTTATGCCACTTATGATAAAATTTATTACAAAGGACAAATGTATCACGATGCTGATGCTGTTATGTATATGTACGATTTGTACAAACAAAAAGAAACAGAATTAGCTAAAAATGTTAGTTTTCATATCGCTTGGAACAATAAAAAAATGATTTTGGTTAAAGGTCCAAATTATGCTGTTACTGATGTTCCTGATGGAACTATTGATTTGTCGGGATTAAAATATGCCGATTTGAAATCAATGCAAATGTTTACTGATTATTCTCAGGAATATCAACAAATTTTCGATGAAACATGGCGACAAATGCGTGATTTCTTTTTTGACCCAAACATGCACGGTGTTGATTGGGATTCTGTTTACAATAAATATGTAGTGTTTTTGCCATATATAAATCACAGAAATGATTTGAATTACATCATGGGTGAGATGATTTCTGAATTAAACATCGGACATGCTTATGTTGGCGGTGGAGATGTGCCTCAGGTTGAAAAAATTTATATGGGTTTGCTTGGTGCTAATATATCAAAAGACAAGAGTGGATATTTTATAATTGATAAAATTTTAAAAGGAGCATCTTGGAATAAAAACAGAAATTCTCCTTTAGCTGAACCCGGTTTAAACATAAATGAAGGCGAATTTATTTTAGCAGTTAACGGAGTTCCTGCAAACACTGTCAATAATATCTACGAATTATTGATAAATACTGCCGAAAAACCTACCGAACTTACTATTAATTCAACTCCGTCTTATACTGGAGCAAGAAATGTTGTTGTTGTTCCTCTTAAGTCTGAAGCCGATTTGTATTATTTCCAATGGGTTGAAAAAAATCTGGCTTATGTTACTGAAAAAACAAATGGTCAGGTTGGTTACATTCATATTCCCGATATGTCAACAGAAGGAATGAATGTTTTTGCTGAATATTTTTATCCTCAGTTCCGCAAAAATGCTTTAATAATTGACGACAGAGGCAATGGAGGCGGAAATGTTTCTCCTATTATAACTGAAATTTTACATAGAGAAATGATTATGCAAAATATGTGGCGAGGGGTTGAAAAAAGCGGTACAACACCAAGAATAACTCATGTTGGTCCGAAAGTACTGCTGATTGACGAATACTCAGTGTCTGACGGTGATATATTTGCGTATCAGTTTAAAGCATACAAAATGGGTACGCTAATCGGAATGCGTTCATGGGGAGGTGTCACAGGAATAAGAGGCTCATTGCCTTTTATTGATGGTGGCGACCTCAGAAAACCCGAATACGGAAAATATTCAAAAGACGGTAAAAACTGGATTATCGAAGGTCATGGTGTTGATCCGGATATTGTTATTGACAATAATCCTGCTGATGAATTTAAAGGAATTGATGCTCAGCTTGATAAAGCTATTGAAGTCATACTCGAACAATTAAAGAATTATCCTGACAAAGTAACACCGCATCCGGAGTTTCCTGATAAGTCGAACTAATTAGAGTTAGTTTATAAAGTTCATAAAGTTAAAAAGCCTGCCCTGTAAGGGTCTATAAAGTATTAGCATTTGATTTTCAATAAATTAACTTTAAGAACTTTATAAACTTGGCACTTTATTAACAGACACTAATTATACAGTTGTCAGTTATTCATTCTCAAGAACTCAACAAACTTGTTAATTAGACAAACTTGATAACTATATGCTTTTTAAAGGACAAACTTTATAAACTTTTTAACTATATTAATAATGTTGGTTGTTGGCATTGCCGGTGGTACTGGTTCCGGTAAAACTACCGTAGTTCGTAAAATAATTGAAAAACTTCCGAAAGATGAAGTTGCGGTGTTATCTCAGGATTCTTATTATAAGGATAATTCACATTTGCCTTTGGAAGAGCGTCAAAAAATTAATTTTGACCACCCCAATGCTTTAGAGTTCGACTTATTGGCGGAGCATATCAAATTGCTCAGGAAAGGAAAAACAATCAATGAACCGATTTATTCTTATATTACTTGCACTCGTGCTGAAGAAACAAAAATTATTCAGCCTAAAGACGTAATAATTGTAGAAGGTATTCTGGTTCTGACCAACAGACAGTTACGTGAACTGTTCGACATTAAGGTTTTTGTTTATGCTGATGCCGACGACAGGTTAATCAGGGTAATCCAAAGAGATATAGTAGAGCGGGGTAGGACAGTGGAGACCGTTCTTCAGAGATACAACGACACAGTTAAACCAATGCACGAACAATTCATAGAACCGACAAAAAAATATGCCGATTTGATTGTTCCCGAAGGTGGAAATAATACCGTTGCTATAGATATTTTGGTTAGCATAATTGAAAAAAATCTGAATTTGAAAAAATGATTCAAAATATTGATTTAGAAAAAATCTTGTTTATAGATATTGAAACTGTCCCTTTATGTAAATCTTACGATGATTTGTCTGATACAATGAGAAAACTTTGGGACAAAAAGGCTGCTTATCTAATCAAAGATGATGAAACTCCCGCTGATGTTTACCCAAAAGCAGGTATTTTTGCTGAATTTGGTAAAATTGTAAGTATTTCTTTCTGTTATTTCAGGAAAAAATCAGATAAAACAGCTCTTTTTGTCAAAGCTGTATCAGATGATAACGAAAAACAAATTCTGCTCAAATTCAATGCACTTTTAGATGGATATTTCAACACCGAAAAGCATTATTTATGTGCCCATAACGGCAAAGAATTCGATTTTCCGTTTATTGCTCGCCGCTCATTAATTAATGGTGTCAAAATTGCGAAAATTTTAAATACCCCGGGAGCTAAACCATGGGATATAAGACATCTCGACACATTGGAACTATGGAAATTCGGGGACTATAAACATTGGACTTCTCTGGAACTGTTAACTGCTATTTTTGATATTCCCTCACCAAAGCAAGACATTGACGGCTCTGTTGTCTGGAAAGTTTACTGGGAAGACAACAATTTGGAAAGAATCGAAAAATACTGCAAAAATGATTCAGTAGCTGTTGCTCAACTATATTTGAGATATTTGAATAAACCGATTATCCCCCAGGAATTGATTTTTTATAAATAGAGTTAGTTCATAAAGCTTGCCCTGTAAGGGTCTAAAAGCTTGTCGAGTTATCTATTTGTATTATTTCATTGTTAAATTGTTGGCAGAAGCCTTTATTGCACTATTAACTATGCACTATGCACTATGCACTATTAACTATGCACATACAACTTACAACTATACGAACTTTCAACCTAAAATTTACTACTTTTTCAGAAAAAATGCTCATAAATGCGTTTTAACGCCCTTTTTTGACTTTTTTGATACAAAACACCACTTTTTGAGAAATGTCCTTAAAATGCACAGAAATGCCCCAATTTCGCATTCGGCTGATTTTTAAAGGTGTAAAATGACGAATTTTATTAAAAAAACAGAATTTTGTGATGTTTTTGTACTTGTTTGCTTTAAATAAATAGTAATATTTTATGATACTTGTTTAAAAAATCATTTTTTGAGATGTTTTAACAAAATATGAGAAAAATGATGGAAAAATTTAATTTAAAGAAAATTTATAATAATTTTGGAGTGAAAAAAAAGAAAAAATTTAGTTATTTTTGCATAAGCTCAACTAAAGTAGTTGAGGTTTTGCAAACACAAAAAAACACAAAAAAATAATAACTTGCAATAAATTAACAATATACATAACTCCCAAATTGTTTATACAATAGTGTATAACCACAACTGGAGTTGAGTAAATACAAACGTTATATGCCATTAAAAACAACAACCAATTATGATTGGTAGCTTTAATAAAA